>CAUPVH010000001.1:0-21361 GCA_963514635.1 uncultured Prevotella sp.
GTGTACCTCTATGCCTACGAACCCGATGCCGAACCCGACGTACGGCAAAGCATTTTGTTTAAAGGCGTGCTAGTAGACATCGCCGTTGGGCAGATTGTTGTGCATCTGAACGATGGTCTGCAAAACGAAAATTACTTACAAGGCGATAAGCATTTTGCCATAGAACATGCCACAAGCGACGTGGGCAGCACATCGGCCGTGAAGGCTTTACATAGCTTTGCCACGGCCAACGCTCAGCGCAAAGCCTTGCTACTGGGGCAAAGAGCACCGCAATACGATGCCGCGGCGGAGCTGTCGCGAAGTTATCATCCCAGTTACGACGAGGTGCTGTTGCGCATAAAACAAGCGCGCGACTACTTTTTGCTTGTTGGTCCGCCTGGAACGGGCAAGACTTCGATGGCCCTGCGCTTTATCGTTGAAGAGCAAGCGGGTAACATTCTGCTGATGTCGTACACCAACAGGGCGGTAGACGAGATATGCGACATGCTGCTATCTGCTGAAATTCCTTTCCTTCGCATCGGCAACGAATACAGCTGCGACGAACGTTTTCGCCCCTTTTTGCTAGACCGACTGGTGGACAGCGACCCCAAATTGAGCCTTATCAAGCAACGTATCGCGGCCTGCCGCGTATTTGTTGGCACAACATCCACCATGCAATCGCGCTCCAACATCTTTGCGTTGAAACACTTCGACCTGGCCGTTATCGACGAGGCATCGCAGATATTAGAACCCAACATCGTGGGTTTGCTCTCTGCCAATCTGCCTCACGACACGGCCATTTTCCACGGATTGCGCCCCCAAGGCGACAATTTGCCTGCCATAGACAAGTTTGTGCTTATAGGCGACCATAAGCAATTGCCCGCCGTGGTTCAACAAAACGCTGCCCAAGCCGCCGTGAACAACCCGCAACTAAATGCCATCGGCATAACCGATTGTCGCCAATCGCTCTTCGAACGGTTGATACATTGGGAACGAAGTCAAGGTCGCACGCGTTTCATCGGCACACTTAACCGCCAAGGACGCATGCACCCGCACATCGCACGTTTCCCCAACGAGATGTTTTATGCCCACGAACGACTCGATGTGGTGCCGTGTCCGCATCAGGAAGAGCAACAACTTGACTACAACCTGCCATCGCAAGACGTGCTTGACGATCAGCTGAAAGCCCATCGCCTGCTGTTCTTCGCGGCAGAAAACAACGAAAACGAAAGTCCATCAGACAAGGCTAACCCTGCCGAGGCGCGCATCGTGGCTCGCATATTGGGGCGCATCCACCGCTTTTACGGCAAGCACTTCGATGCCAACCGCACTGTTGGGGTCATCGTTCCTTACCGAAACCAAATTGCGATGATACGTCGCGAGTTGCAAAAGCTGGGTATCGCCGAGTTGAACGGCATCACCATCGACACCGTTGAACGCTATCAAGGGTCGCAAAGAGATGTTATTGTCTATTCGTTCACCATCACTCACCGCTACCAACTGGACTTCCTCACTGCCAATTGCTTTGAAGAAGACGGCCGAATTATCGACCGCAAACTGAACGTGGCACTCACACGAGCACGCAAACAGATGATTATAACGGGACACATACCCACCCTAAGCCATAACAGAACGTTCAAGGCACTTATACAACACGTAAGGGAAAATGGATTGGTGGTGGAAGGATGCGCGTGAAATAGCGAGTTTATGAATGGAATGAGGATGGAAAATCCATCCACTCCTCTTTATATATACGCGCGTACACGCGAAAGGCGCACTGTTTTTCGTAAGGCATGTGCCTTTTCAGGTAAAGGGCATGACAGAGACGTCTGTTTGTTACATCATCCTCATTTGTTAGCCTACTCGTTACAGATAGGCCGCTTGTAACATGTCGCTATATCTTGAAGATAAGCCAACTTTAATTTGGACTTTTCTCCAAATATTCCTATATTTGCAGTTGAACCAATGCGCAAGTAGATAAACTATGAGTGTATTAACAACAAGCAAAATAAACCAACTGCTGCAATCGGGGCATAAAGGAGGGTTATTCTTTTCTAAATGGCTGAACGAACAGGGCTATTCGCCACAACTTATCAGCCGCTACCGCTCTTCAAACTGGCTTTCGGCCTTGGCTAGGGGTATTGTTTATCGTGCAGGCGAAGAGCTTTTTGCTTTCGGAGCATTAAGTTCTTACAATCAACAACTGAGGAAACACCTTCGGATTGCAGCGCATTCCGCCCTCGAACTCTGGGGCGTTAACCATTATGTGCCTATGGGAAAACCGCTGTTAATGGTGACTTGCAATAAAGAGGCTGTACCGCAATGGACGAAACTCAATGTGTTTGACAGGGAATTTAAGCCATTCAGCACCGACGTATTCGTGTCACCTCAAAGCACAACGATACATTTTAGAGACTGGCAGCTACTTGTTTCCACCCCCGAACAGGCCTTTATGGAGTGTCTGTTGCTTGCTCCGCTACACTATAACTATCTGGATTTGTACTATATAATGGAACAACTCACAACCCTACGCCCCGAAATGGTACTAACCTTACTGCATACAACGAAGAATTATCGCGTTAAACGCCTATTTCTATATATGGCAGAGAAGGCTGGACACTATTGGTTGGATGAAGTAGACGTGCATTCCATAGACCTTGGCACACATAAATTGCAGCTTGAAAAGGCAGGAGCTTATGTCAGTAAATATAAACTTACAATACCAAGGGAACTTTATGAATATGAATAAAGCAAACATCCACCATCCATAACAACCTATTTTTACCATGAACAACGAACAATACAAACGCCAAGTGGGCTTGCTTATCCGCATAATGCCCGCTGTATACCAAATAAAACACTTTGCCGTACATGGTGGAACAGCGATAAACCTGTTTCATCAAGACATGCCAAGATATTCGATTGACATTGATCTTACTTACATTCCCGTTGAGCCACGTGATGTAAGCTTAGAAAACATTAATCATCTTTTGAGCATACTCAAAGCGAATATAGAGAAAACACTGCCTGGAATAAATGTCCTGCACAAGAAAGACGTATATAAGCTGCAATGTACCCTCAACGGAGCGACGGTTAAAGTGGAGGTTAATGCAACAAAACGAGGCGTGATTGGTAACCTAGAAGAACTGCCCTTGTGCCCCAAAGCGCAAGAAGAATTTCAAGCAAGATGCAAAGCACGCATCGTTTCTTATGCGCAACTCTATGGCGGAAAAATCATTGCAGCACTCAGTCGACAACATCCACGCGACCTTTTCGACTGCAAACACATGAAAGTTGGGAACTTCGAAGAAGTGAAAAGCGGCCTAATGCTGTGTTTGTTAGGCAGCGACAAACCCATAATAGAGGTTTTAACGCCGCACTTCATCAACCAAGAACAAGCGCTCGAAAATCAGTTTAGGGGCATGACAAACGTACCTTTCTCTTATGCCGACTACGAACAGACACGACAAGAGTTGATACAAAAAGTACATGCAGGCCTTAACAAGCGCGATAGGGCTTTTCTTCTGTCCTTTGAAAAGGGAGAACCACAATGGGATTTATGTGCCGCGGGCAACCTAAGCGCATATCCTTCCGTGCAATGGAAACTGCAAAACATCCTCAAGCTGAAAGCAAGGAACGTGAGAAAGTATCAAGAAGGGATTGACAAACTGTCCACTTTCTTAGCCCTTTAACCACGTCTTCCAAACCCATTCACTAGGTTTCAGACCGCTCTATATGCTTATTCTCTGCATCCCTTTCTCTCCTCTCGCATGCTCCTATCGCCTCAATACTCGGTCTTCTCCACCTTCTCCTCCCACATTTTAAAGGCATTGATGGCCTCGTTGGGCAGCAACAGTTCCATATTCTTGCTGCGTTCGCTGGGTTTCAACGCCATTTCGTGGTAGATAAAATCGTCGTCGAAACCGATGTTGGCGGCATCTTCGCGGTTGTTGGCGTAGTAAACGTTGTCGAGACGCGCCCAATAAATCGCACCCAGACACATCGGACAAGGCTCGCACGAGGTGTAAATGTCGCACCCCGAAAGGTTAAACGTGCCCAACTTACTACTAGCCAACCTAATAGCGCTTACTTCGGCATGCGCCGTAGGGTCGTGATCTAAGGTAACACGATTGGCTGCCTCGGCAATAATCTCGCCCTTGCGTGCTATCACCGCCCCAAAAGGGCCACCTCCGTTTTTCACACTTTCTTCGCTCAGAGCTATTGCCCTGCGCATCAGTTCCTCATTGTTCATTTTTATTCTTTCTGTATAATCTTAAGGTAATCGTCGTACGCGATAAACCGCCCACCCATCGAGCGCAAGTGCGGCGTTTCAAATTGGCAGTCGATTATTAGGCCGCCATGGTCGCTCATATAATGCGCCAAGTGGATAAGGGCAAGCTTGCTAGCACTGGGTGCCAACGAGAACATACTCTCGCCAAAGAAACAACGGCCGATGGTTACGCCGTAAAGACCACCCACTAGTCGGTCGCTTTGCCACACTTCAACACTGGCGGCGAACCCCTGTTCGTGCATCTTGCGGTAGGCTTTCACCATATCAACCCCCAGCCAAGCCCCATCTTCCTTGATGCGCAGACGGCTGCAGTGTCTTATCACCTCGTCGAACTCTTGGTTAAAGGTAACATGATAGGTCCCCCTGTTTATCAACGAGCGCATGGAATGCGACACATGAACCTCAGAAGGGAAGATAACAAACCGCTGCATGGGGCAATACCACAATATCTCGCGGTTGTAGCGGAACGAGTACCACGGGAAAATGCCATAGCTGTAGGCCAACAACATGCGGTCTACCGACAAGTCTCCGCCAACAGCCAGCAAGCCGTCGGGTTCACCCAGATGTGGGTCGGGGAACGAGAGTGTTTTATCTAACGCGAACACCATAGTTAATTAGGAATTTGGTTAACACCATCAACGCTCCAAAACGTCTTCGCCGCATATACGGATACGGCAAAGGAAAAGATTGTTTTTGAAACGCAGAATTCCCCCCTCAACGACCTTTTCAGCCCATTGTATGCGTAAAGATTGCTATATGTAGAAACAAACTTGGGCATTGCGAGAGAGATTTTTAAAACGATGTTAGCGGTTGTAGCAGCTCATTTAGGCACTTCGAGCACCAGCTGCACATTGGTGTCGTCGGGTGTTGGCGGTTCGTGGCCTTTCGTTTTCACGATGGCCTTGCCGCCTTTTTTCAGCTTTCCGAAAAGCATTTCTCGGGTAAGCAGAGGTTTTAGCAATGCGGCGATAACACGATCCATTTCGCGTGCGCCATATTGCGGTGTGAAACCCTTTCGCAACAGGTAGCTTTCGGCCGCGCCATCGAGCGTAAGCTCCACGTTGCGCGCAGCCAACTGCTGTTGCAGAGCCTTTATTTTCTTCCCCAAAATCAGTTGCGCCATAGGCTCGTCCATATCGCGGAACACCACGGTGGCCGAGAGGCGGTTGATAAATTCGGGTTTAAACGTCTTCTTAACCTGCGCCATCATAGCCTCGCCACGCGACACATTGCCGGCAAATCCCACACTGGCTTGCGAGGCAAACTGCGCACCGGCGTTGCTCGTCATGATGAGAACAACATTGCGGAAGTCGGCTTTCTGACCTTTATTATCCGTCAATCGGGCATAATCCATCACTTGCAGCAGGATGTTGTAGATGTCGGCGTGTGCCTTTTCTATCTCGTCGAGCAGCAACACGCAGTTGGGTGTCTTGCGTATCGCGTCGGTAAGCAGACCGCCATCCTCATATCCCACGTATCCCGCAGGCGAACCAATGAGTTTTGCCACAGCATGTTTCTCGGTGTACTCGCTCATGTCGAACCGCACCAATTCAATACCCAGCTCCGCGGCCAACACGCGTGCCACCTCTGTTTTTCCCACGCCCGTAGGTCCAACAAAAAGCATGGCAGCCAGCGGTTTCCCCTCTTCGGTAAGCCCGGCCTTAGCCGTCTGTATGGCTTGCGTAACCAATTCCACGGCTTGGTCCTGACCGTAAATCAGTTCTTTCATGCGCTTTTCCAGCGTAAACAGTGCCTCGTTGCCATCGTCTTTCAAGGCAACGGCCTGCACCTTGCACACCTTCGTAAGCACATCGGCCACCAAGGCCTTGTCCACTTTCTGCCGTTTTGTGGGCAAAGGGTGCATTTGGCGGTAGGCCCCAGCCTCGTCAATCAAGTCGATTGCCTTGTCGGGCAGGAACCTATCGTTAACATACTTGGCACTGGCATGCACGGCAAAGTCGATAACGTCGGGCGAATAGTGCACGTTATGGAACTTCTCGTACTGACTTTTCAGTCCGTTAAGTATCTTGATAGCCTCTTCGGGCGACGGTTCGGGTACGTCTATCTGTTGAAAACGGCGCACAATACCGGCACTCTTGGCAAAATAGCGGTTGTATTCGGCATAGGTTGTGCTACCGATAAAGCGCACCTCTCCCCCTTCCAGATAGGGTTTCAGCATGTTCGATGCGTCCATCGAGCCTTCGCTCGAACGGCCCGCACCCACCAAGTTGTGTATTTCGTCGATGTAAAGGATGGTGTTTCCCTCCATCAGCAGTCCGTTCATCACCTGCTTAATGCGCTTTTCCAGATCGCCTCGGTATTGTGTTCCGGCCAAGATGGTGCCCATATCCATTTGATAAATGCGGCACCCTTGCAGCCGTTGCGGCACTTCGTTGCGTTCTATCATCGCCGCCAGCCCATACACCAAGGATGTTTTGCCCACACCAGGTTCGCCCACATGCAGCGGATTGTTCTTTTCCTTGCGACACAACACCTGTATGGTGCGTTGCAATTCTTCTTCCCTACCGATAAGCGGATTATGGTTCCTGTACGTATCGTTCACGCAAGTAACGAGCGAACGCCAAGGTTCCTCTTCCTCATCTTCTTCGCCATCGCTGCCGAAGATGGGCAAGCCATCGTCTTCATCATACAATTCTACCAATTCGGCCACGAAGTTAGAGGCGTTCTCGCCCAACTGCTTGCTTAGCAGATAGGCCGCATCAGAGTTTTGCAAGCCCAGAAGCGAGGTTACCAGATGCGGCACTTGCAGCATGTCCACCTCGGCCATCATAGCCAGCTTGCGGGCATTGGCAATCACCTCTTCCATCTGCACCGAGTTTCCTGGTACATGATGCCAATCGTTAGGCACGTTTTCCATCTTCCCCACCACGTTGTCTAGCTGAGCCATCAGCTTAGTGGTGTTGCCCCCCGATGCTTGTAATGCAATAGAAAAGTTATCTAGGTTTGTCATGCCCATGAGCAGATGCTCGGGTGTGACAAACTCGTTTCTGTACAGCATGCAATAGTTGAACGCACTATTGAGCACTTGGTCGGTTTCATGAGAATTGATATATATTGGCATGGCGGTTATCCAGGTTGACAGGTTAAACGTAGCGGGGAGCCAGCCTGGCGTGCCATGTCTGTGGGCTTACTCCCTTTCGACAAGGCCACATCGTAGCTATAAACGCCCACAATGGCCTTGTCGCTTCTGTGTACGGTAAGCATCAGGGCCTCGGCCTCCGTGTCCGACTTGAAGAACACGACTTTAAGTATCATCACAACGAAGTCCATTGTGGTGAAGTCGTCGTTATGAATAAGCACCTTATACTTGCGCGGTTCGCGCAGATTGGTGCGTACGCGCTCTCTAATTGCCTCTTGTTGCTTTGCCATACAAGTGCAAATATAGTGCGAATGCGCGAAAGTGCAAAATTTTTTTGCTTAAAACATTGGCCCAAAACGCAGTTTTTCCTAATGTGATACAACCTTTCAGCCATGTAGGACAAGATGCAGGGGCATAGAAAGGGGGAAAATGGCATGCAAAAACGTATTGCAATGTGTTTTAACGGGTTATTTTAACGTATACAAAACGCATATATACAACAAACCAACGCGCCACCTAACGATGCCCAATCCGTTCTTTCAATCTCTTCAATTCTTCAATCGGCTTACCCGTTAACCATCCAACTTTCCACCCATAAGCTTAATTGTTCATCAATTAACCAACTAACGACCCCATCAACTAGCCAAGTTTCCCACTCGTTAACTGGTCAATTCGTTAACTGGTCTACTTCTCTTCTTGCCAACTTTCCCTCTTGTCAACTCCCCACTTGTCAACCCGTTAACTTGTCAACTCGCCAACCTCTCCTCTTGCCGACTCACACTTTGTCTTCTTTTAAGTATAATTTTTAACACTATGAGTACCCTTAAAATCCACCAAGCCCCACTCGATCGCAAAAATCCAATTCTCGCGAGGGTTTGTTTTGACGCAAAATGGGGTCAATCTCCGAATGCGTCAAAATGAATTTTTATTTAAAAGAACTGCCATTTGCACCAGATTTTGGGGCATTTGCAGCAAAATGCAGTGCAATATGCTGCTAAACGCAGTGTAATATGCCGCTAAACGCACTGCAATATGCCGCTAAATGGAGTGCGATTTGGTGCTAAACGCAGTGCATTTTGGTGCTAAACGCAAGGCAAAATGCTGCTAAATGCAAGGCGAAAAGCATAAACAGCCACTGCAAATGGTATAAACAAACCTTTTCGAGCCATTAAAAACATGGCTCAAAAGGGCAAAACAGCCATTAAAAAGTGGCATTTTAGCGGCTAAACGCAAGTAATTTGGAGCTTAAAAAACATGAATCGGCAACAATCTAGAAAGGCAAAGTGATGCTAAATGCAGGCGACAGCCCCGAATTTGGAGCAAAAACGAGAGGTGCAAGCCTGAAAAAAATTGCCAATTGCTTGCTTTTTAGGCCATATTTTCGCTAGAATGGTGCGGTGAACAGAATATGTTTTGTAAAATATTAATACCCTATTTAACAAACTTACGCCAGCAGAAAAAGGCTGAACGATGGGTGATAACCACACTTTTGGGTTTAACCGCGCGAAGAAAGTATGGTTCATTGCGCAGTAAGGGTATCGGCGTGAAAACCGCCTTTACACGAAGTTGCTTAAAGATTAAATAAAGCTTAAAAGGCGAAAAGGTGCAGACACCGTTACAATTGGGCTCGTTTTGTCAACGTTTCACCCTTTAAGCTTTTATCTTTTCAGCCTTCACACCAACACACCACACTTTCGACTGTGCATAAAACCGCTCATTCTATCCATCATTATGCCACCAAAACGCGAGTTTTTCGCGCAAAAAGTTGTACTTTTGCAGGCATGGGGCGTCAGCGCGTCAGCCAAAGGCGTCGCCGTTCGCCCGTCATCAACACAACTATATAGAGAAAATACATATCGACAATGGCAAACTTGAGATTTGAAGCTGTGGCAGAAGCCTACAAAAAGAACCCGCTGGAAGTGATTCCCCCCACCGAAAGCCAACCCGATTTTTCCGCGAAGTCCGAATTCACCGGGGCGAAAATTTAAAAAAGCCCCCCCGCCGACGTTTACGAAAAGCTCACCGACGTTATCGACAACGGCACGCGCCTAGACCGTTCTATCGCCGATGCCGTGGCCAAAGGCATGAAACAATGGGCCAACGAAAACGGGGTGACACACTACACACACTGGTTTCAGCCCCTAACAGAGGGCACGGCAGAAAAGCACGATGCCTTTGTAGAGCCCGACGGAAAGGGCGGAATGATTGAAGAGTTTTCGGGAAAGCTGCTCGTTCAGCAAGAACCCGACGCGTCTTCGTTCCCCAACGGCGGCATCCGCAACACCTTCGAGGCTCGCGGATATTCGGCTTGGGACCCCACTTCGCCCGTGTTCATCATCGACGACACGCTTTGCATCCCCACCATCTTCATTTCTTACACGGGCGAATCGCTCGACTATAAGGCTCCGCTGCTGCGTTCGTTGCAGGCCGTTAACACCGCTGCCGCAGCCGTGGCCCAATATTTCGACCCCAGAGTGAAGAAAGTTAGCTGCAACCTAGGCTGGGAACAAGAGTACTTCCTGGTAGACGAGAGCCTCTATTTTGCCCGTCCCGACCTGATGCTCACAGGCCGAACGCTCATGGGACACGACTCGGCCAAGAACCAACAGATGGACGACCACTACTTCGGAACAATACCGGAGCGTGTGCAAGTCTTTATGAAAGACTTAGAAATACAGGCACTTGAATTGGGCATACCTTGCAAAACGCGCCACAACGAAGTGGCACCCAACCAGTTTGAGCTAGCTCCCATATTCGAAGAGGCCAACCTGGCCGTAGACCACAACATGCTATTGATGTCGCTGATGAAGAAAGTGGCACGCAAACACAGCTTCCGCGTGCTGCTACACGAAAAGCCTTTCACCGGCGTTAACGGCAGCGGAAAACACAACAACTGGAGCTTGTCTACCGATACGGGCGTGCTGCTGCATGCGCCCAGCAAGGGTTACGACGACAACCTGCGCTTTGTGGTATTCATCGTAGAAACGCTTATGGGCGTGTATCGCCACAACGGACTGCTGAAAGCATCGATAATGAGCGCAACCAACGCCCACCGACTGGGTGGACACGAGGCTCCGCCAGCCATTATTTCTTCGTTCCTAGGCACGCAACTCAGCGCGCTGTTGGCACAAATAGAGCGTGCCGGCGATGACGAACGCTTTGACGTGGCAGGCAAAAAGGGAGTGGAACTAGACATCGACCAGATACCCCAACTGCTTATCGACAACACCGACCGCAACCGCACTTCGCCCTTTGCCTTTACGGGAAACCGCTTTGAGTTTCGCGCCCTTGGGTCGGAGGCCAACTGTTCGTCGGCACTCATCGTGCTGAACGCTGCCGTTGCCGAGGCACTCAACAGCTTTAAACAACGCGTAGACGCACTTGTGCAGCAGGGTGCTGACCTTAAACGCGCCATCGTGAGCGTGTTGCGCGATGACATTCGCGCCTGCCGCCCCATCGTGTTCGACGGCAATGGTTATTCGGAAGAATGGGTTCAAGAGGCCAAACGTCGCGGGTTGGACACCGAAACAAGCTGTCCGCTGGTGTTCGATAGGTATCTCGACGAGGATAGCGTGCAGATGTTCGAGGGGCTGAACGTAATGCATCACAACGAGTTGCACGCCCGCAACGAAGTGAAATGGGAAACCTACACGAAGAAAATACAGATTGAGGCGCGCGTGCTGGGCGACCTCTGCATGAACCACATCATACCCGTGGCCACACATTATCAAAGCAGATTGGCCAAAAACGTGCAGAGCATGTTCGGCATCTTTACCAACGAAAAGGCGCGCATACTTACTTCGCGCAACGTGAAAATCATCGAAGAGATTGCGCAACGCACACAAACCATCGAAACGAAGGTGGAAGAACTGGTTGCGGCACGTAAGGTGGCTAACAATATTCAATGCGAAAGAGAGAAGGCCATTGCCTACCACGACAACATCGCACCAAAAATGGAGGCCATTCGTTACGAGGTGGATAAGCTGGAACTGCTGGTGGCCGACGAGCTGTGGACGCTGCCCAAATATCGAGAACTGCTTTTTATTAGGTAGTGGGGAGAGGCGGTTGACGAGTGGACGGGTTAACTTGTCCACTCGTTAACTCGTTAACTTGTTAATCTGTTAACCTGTCCTACTTGCCAACTCGCCTATTTGCTAACTCGTCAACCGCCTTTCTTTAAACCTTAAAATCTATTAACAATGCAAAAACAACCCTTAAAAACAGCCTGAAATAAACCAACCTATTGATATTTAGCTTATATTTGTAAAACCTTTCTAAGAAGTATCAATCAACTAAATATCCTATACATGACCCATATAACCCAAACAGCAACACCCCCAACGGCAACAAATAGCCAACGGTACGTAGGTTATTAACGCCAACCACATGTTATACAAATAGTTGCAAGTAATGGCAGCTAGATTAAAAAAGGACAAAAACAGCACGTCAAAACGCCTTACCTACAACGAACGAACCACCACATACAAAGCGATGAGCCTAACACTAGGCCGCTTTCACCCGCTATCAGACCATTTAACAAGCGCGGCTCAAAATGCCCCTGGTATGCAGCAGATGCCCAAACATAAATAAACTGCCACCATCGTCTGCCTAACTCGCAAATACAACCACATAGTCTGCCGAGCATATCGTTTACTTAGCACGGCCTACTAGCCCAAACCCAACTAGCGAACAAACAAAACAGCGAGTAAAAGGCACGACTACAGCGGCAATGCCACGCGCAACAAAGAACTAAAAACGTTGAATCTTAATAGATGTAAATGAGATGAACGAGAAATCTAACCAATCGGACAACCTTCACAAAGGACTCCAAAGAAAAAGACTTGCGCTTAGTTCCGTGTCTATGCGGACTACGCTCATGCTATCTCTTGCGCTTTCGCTTGGGGCTATCCCGTCTGCGGCACTTGCCAACGGCTCGCCCACCAAAGGCGTTATGCCTAACCCCGCAGCCCTGCAACAGCAAAGCAAGGTGGCCAAGGGCGTGGTGACAGACAGCAACGGCGAACCGCTTATCGGCGTAAGCGTTACCGAAAAAGGCACAAACAACGCCTATGTAACCAACGTCAACGGCGAGTTCGAACTGCGCCTATCGTCTGCCAACGCCCAAGTCGTGGTGTCGTATGTGGGTTTCCTGCCCCAAACGCTTAGGGCCTCGGCCAACATGCACATCGTGCTGAAAGAAGACAGCAAGGCACTTAACGAAGTGGTGGTTGTGGGATATGGCGCACAAAAGAAAGCCAACCTTACGGGTTCGGTAACCAGTGTAGACGTTAACAAAAACCTTTCGAGCCGACCCATTGCCGACATCGGACGCGGACTGCAAGGCGTTGTGCCTGGCATGAACATCCGCGTACCCACTGGCGAGGTGGGTTCGGACCCACTTATCAAGATACGCGGACAGATTGGCTCCATCGAAGGCAGCAATGCGCCGCTCATCTTGCTCGACAATGTGGAGATACCCAGCATACAAGTGGTTAACCCCAACGATGTGGAAAGCATATCGGTGCTTAAAGATGCGGCCTCGGCCTCAATCTATGGAGCAAAGGCTGCCTTTGGTGTTGTGCTCATCACCACGAAGAACGGCGCCAAGAGCAACCGCTTAGAGGTGAACTACTCTAACAACTTCTCGTTCCAAAGCACCGCAAGGAAATTGGAGATGGGCGGCATCGACGGCTTGCAATATACGCTCGACGCACAAATAAACCGCGGCGCGCCCCTGCCTGCCGGCGGTATGTGGCGCGTAAGTCCTGAAAGCATCAAGCGCATGCGCGAGTGGCAAGAGAAATACGGAGGCAGCGTTAAATGGAACGACCCCGTGCTTTACGGGCGCGACTGGGAAGTGATTGGCGGAGAAAAATACGGTTACCGCCTTTACGATGGCGTAAAAGCGATGGTGCGCGACTGGGCGCCAACGATGACGCACAACCTGTCGGTGAACGGCAAGTCGGGCAACACCTCTTATAACATTGGGCTGGGTTACTTCACCCAGGATGGCATGTCGCGCACGGCAAAGAAAGACGACTTCCGCCGCTACAACGCATCCCTATCGCTGCAATCGGAGATTAACCAATGGGTTACGGTGCGCATGAGCTCGCTTTATTCCGACCGTAACAAGCGTTATCCCGGCGTTGGAACCACATCTGCCGACCCCTGGCTCTACCTTTATCGTTGGAGTCCGCAGTTCCCCATCGGCGTAACCAGCAATGGCAGTCCGCTACACGAACCCTCTTACGAACTGGGTGCGGCTAACACCGACAACATACAGAACAAGTATTTCAACATCAACCTCGGCGTAACCGTAAACATCACCAAGAATTGGGACTTTAAGCTGGATTACACTTACGACCACAACGCACAGGAAACGAACGAGTCGGCCATTCAATACCGCGCAGGGCAAGTGTGGTACAACCCCGTTCAGTGGCTTGAAAACGGTTATCCCGTGTACGTAGACGAAAACGGAAACCGCACAGACACAGGCGGAAAACCTGCATATCGTTTTCCCGTTGCAGACTATTACTCGAATGTGGCATCGAGCTATGTGCAACAGTCCAGCAGGGCAACAGACAACAACACCATCAACGCCTACACCACGTACAACCTAAGGCTGGGTGCAGAGAAAGAACATGCCTTTAAATTTATGGCCGGTATGAACCAAGTAACCAGCAAATGGACTTCACACGAAACCCTGCGCAACGGGCTTATCGACCAAACCAACCCACAGTTCCACTTGGCAGGAGGCACCTATGACGGCGACGGAAACCGCAATTGGGAGGCACAACTGGGCTTCTTCGGCCGCCTGAACTATGCCTACGCCGACCGTTATCTGCTAGAAGCCAACGTAAGGCGCGACGGTTCGTCGAAGTTCCCCAAGCATCTGCGCTGGCAAACCTTCCCCTCGTTCTCGGCAGGATGGGTGTTTACCAACGAACCTTTGGCCCAACCCATCATCAAAGTGCTTAGCTTTGGTAAGTTCAGGGCATCGTGGGGTAGCATCGGCGACCAGTCTGTGGCCAACACGCTCTATCGGGCCGTGATGGAAAGTGGTTCTAGCACGTGGCTCGACGGCAACAACAAGCGCGTGCCGCTGTTTGGAACGCCCGCCTTAATAGACAGGAACATCACCTGGCAACGCATCGAAACGCTTGACCTAGGTGTAGACCTGCGTTTCCTCGACAATAAGATTGGCGTAACGTTCGATTGGTTTAAGCGCGACACCAAAAACATGATTGTACCCGGCGACGACCTGCCCGTAACCCTCGGAACATCGTCGCCAAAGGGAAACTTCGGACATTTGCAAACCAAAGGTTGGGAAGTTTCTGTAGACTTCAATCACCGTTTCGCCAACGGACTGGGCGTTAATGCCAACTTCACACTTGCAGATGCCATCACGACGGTTGTTCAAGGCGCCGACTATCAAAAGCCGTGGGAACTGCGAAGCGTTTACGACCAATACTCCACAGGCCGCCGCTATGGCGACATCTATGGCCTTGTAACCGACAGGCTCTTCCAAAAGGACGACTTTGAATACGATGCCACGGGCAAGAACATCGTCCGCACAAACGTTATATATAAAGGTACGCTGCGCTCTACCAACAAGCAGACGGCTCGCCACCCCGTTTACCAAGTGCAATACGAAGACGGCGACAAGCTGGTTTTTGCACCGGGCGACGTGAAATTCAAAGACCTTGACGGCGACGGATACATCTCTGGAGGTGCAGGAACCAACGGCGACCACGGCGATTTGGCCGTGATAGGCAACTCTACGCCGCGTTACGAGTATAGTTTCCGCATCGGCGTAGACTATAAGGGCTTTGATTTCTCCATCTTCTGCCAGGGAATTGGCAAGCGTAAGATATGGGGAGAAGGTCAGTTGGCCATCCCCGGGTTTAACGCCAAGGAAGGAGCAATCCCCAAAACTTTCGCTACCGACTACTGGCGAGAGGACAGAACAGACGCCTTCTATCCGCGGGCATGGAACCTAGGCAACAATAGCACGGGGTTCAGCATGCAGCGTCAGAGCAAGTACTTGCTCAACATGGCCTACCTCCGCGTGAAGAACATCAACTTTGGATATTCGTTCCAACAGAATTGGATAAGCAAAGTGGGCCTAACAAGGGCAAGGCTCTATCTCTCGTTGGAGAACTTCTTCACCTTCGACAACCTGCGCGGACTGCCCATCGACCCCGAAGCCATCTCCGGTTACTCGATGTTCACCTCTAAACAAAACTACAACAACGGGCGAACAGGTACGGGAACGCCCGTGTTTAAGTCGCTTTCGTTTGGCGCACAGCTCACATTCTAAAAAGCAATCCCTATGAAACTAAAAATATTTTCATTTATCGCCGTTTGCACTTTGGTTTGCTCAGCGTGCAACGACGTCTTAGACCGACCCTCGCTTACCTCGGCCGAAGACCCCGAATATTGGGTTAGCGAGAACAACGTGAGGCTCTATGCCAACGCCTTTTATCCCAATTTCTTCCCCGGATATGGGGTGGGGTATGGGGTTACGGCATACACCCCGAACAACAACTACAACTTTAACGACGACGTGGTGCTGAAAGGAACACAGCCGCAGTTTTCGAAAGCGGTGCCCAGTTCGAAGGGAAGCACTACGTTGTCGCTCGGTTGGGAAAGTCAATTCAGCGGGCCAACATGGAACTTTGCATGGGTGAGGAAAGCCAATGTGATGAAAGACCGCATCACGCAACTGATGGCCGACAAGCTAACCGACGAGCAATATCGGCACTGGTTGGGCATCGCACGCTTCTTCCACGCATTGGAATATGCCCGCTTGGTGAACGTGTTCGGCGACGTGCCATACTATAACCACGAGATACATCGCGACGAACTAAACGAAATTTACAAAGACCGCACCCCACGCAACGAGGTGATGGACTCGGTGTTCTCCGATTTCAAGTACGCCATGCAGAACGTTCGCCTAAACGATGGCGCACAAAACGTAAACCGTTACGTGGTGGCCGCTTTCGTGTCTAGGTGGGCCTTGTTCGAAGGTAGCTGGCAAAAATACCACTATCAAGACAACGAACGCGCCAAAGCTTGTTTCAAACTGGCCACAGAGGCGGCACAGCTGATTATAGACAGCGGCAAATATGGCATTGCCACCGACTTCCGTTCGCTCTTCGGCTCCACGAACCTGAGCGACTCGAAAGACTGCATCCTCTATCGCAAATACGATGCCGAACAAGGCGTTACGCACTGCGTGGCATCCTATTGCCTGCCCAGCAACCCCACCGATCTTGGCCCCAACCTCGACCTGATCAAGGCGTTTATCTGCAACGACGGTAAGGATTGGAACTCCACCACAATGGCGGCTGCTAAGGACTTCACGCTCGACAGCCTCATCAAGACCCGCGACCCGCGTTTCGAAGCCACCTTCTATTACAAGCCAACGGAGAATGCCAAAAGCTGCGGACTATATGTTACGAAGTTCATTCCACGTTCGGCCTTGTCTTACCTCAACATCGAAGGAGGTACGCCTGCACCCGAATTCCAGGGCGACAAAAACGTTACGGGCTATCCTGTTATGCGTTACGCCGAAGTGCTGCTTAACTGGATTGAGGCAAAAGCCGAGCTAGCCACGCTGGGCGAGGCGGCTGTTACACAGGCCGACATCGATATCTCCGTCAACGCCATTCGCAAAAGACCGCTCGATGCAGAGGCTATACAGCACCACGTGAAGCAAACGGCCGCCATGAAGCTTGACCAACTGAACAACGACCCCAAGCGAGATGCCGATGTGCCGCAGCTGCTTTGGGAGATAAGGCGCGAAAGACGTATGGAGCTTGCCTTCGAATTCTCGCGCATTATCGACTTGCGCCGATGGAAAAAGCTGAACTACATGGATACCGATGCTAACCCCGACTTGCTTCTTGGCGCATGGGTGAACTTCCCAACAGAATTGCCCGGCGTGCTAAACGAAAAGACTGTGGGTGCCTATCGTGTGCATAATGCAGCCGGAAAGCTCATCACATTCGACGGCAAGAACGCCAAAGATATGAAGGGTTTCTTCTATCCCAAGGAGACAATTGGCAGATTACCTTTCCTTAACCTGCCCAACGTGAACCCCTATCTCTCGCCCATCGGCTACAACGACATTCAGAAATACGCCGAACGAGGCTATCACCTCTCTCAAACAAAGGGTTGGCCCGAAGGATATTAATTTAGTTGACGAGGGGGAGAGGGAATGAGGTTGACGAGTTGACAAGTTGACGAGTTCACAAGTAGACGAGTTAACAAGTTGACGAGATAACGAGATAACAAGGTTGCAAGGCTACAAGTAGAAAAGGTTGCAAGTAGAAAAGGATATTAGTTACGCTGCTCACAAGCATTTGACTTAACTCCTAAAAGTGAAAAGGTGAAAGGGTGAAAAGGTGAAAAAATGGCTAACGCCATCTAGGCATTTGGCTTAACTCCTTAGCTCCCTAACTCCTTAACTTCTAAAAGTGAAAAGGTGAAAAAATGGCTAACGCCATCTAGGCATTTGGCTTAACTCCTTAACTCCTTTAAAAAGCCCCTCAACAAACAACAAACTTTAAACAAAAAAGGCATGTACAAGATAAAGAATATTGGTCTGGCGGCCATTGCCATGATGATGGCGACGGCATTTGTTTCGTGTGGCGACAACTATCCCGACAGCATGGATGCGCCCTACGATACTGATTTGCTCGGCATTAAAATAATGAATGCGGGTGCAAAAGGCGACCAAGTGGTGGAAGGAAGAATTGACGAAGAGAAGAAAGAAGTGAACTTCCCCAAGCTAGACACACTAACCAACTTCGCCGCACTGCGACTGGAGGCAAAGCTCTCTGACGGCGCACAACTCGACAAAACCGAGATAGACTGCAAGATGACACCCGACGATGAACAAAAGAAACTCACCATACGCGTGCTTAACCACAACAGGTACAAAGACTACTTCATGTTTGTGCGCAAACGCATTCCGCCCATAGGTGCCGACTTTAAGGATGCTAAGGTGTATAGTTTCGCTGGCGACAATCGTTACGAAGACTTTAAAACATTATATACACGCTGTGCCGACTTCGATGGACAGCATGTGCTGGTGGTAACACGTACGGACAACAAGCCACACTTGCTGAAAGTAGACGACCTCAAAGCGGGTAACATCAACCGAATACCGCTTGACCTCACCGACGTATCGGGCGGAACGTTCCCCTACAACATGGGCGCATTGGCCAACGGGCACATCTATATGGCAACACTTGCAGGCGGAAAGCCCTCGCCCTTGAAGATTTATTATTGGGAAACGCCCACATCGAAACCCGAAGTGATATTCAGTTCCACTGTGCAAGACATACCCGAATCGGGCAAACGCTATGGCGACAACATGTCGCTCAACATCGACAAGAACGGCGATGGGCACATCTTCTTTGGCGAAAACACGGCGCAGAACATTCTTCGCCTCACTGTTTCAAACCACAAGACGGTGTCAGAGCCAACCATTTTGTCTGCCGACCCGAAGATGAAGGTGGCAATGAACATCTATCGTTACGAAAATACGGGCGACTATCTGTATAGCGGTTTGGCCATGCCTATCACCCTTTCGGGCAACGCTGCCGAAAAGAAGTTCAGTCTTTCAGCCGAGCACCAGCCCGCAGAGGCCGTTGCCGCCCGCGCATTCATGTTCAACAACAAACGCTACCTCATCACCTGTTCCGCCGGTTTCGGCAGCGCAAGCAAGGCCACGCCCACGCTCTATGTCTTCGACATCAGCAAAGGCAACAACTTGGCCGAGGCTCTCGAACGCTTTGATGCAGCTAGCGAACACGAGCCCGTTTACACCTTCATCTTAGGTGGAGCCGGGAACGGTGCCCCCTCGCCTTGCACCAACTTCTATATCGAACGCGATGCACAAGGTAAAGATGCCAAACTTTATCTCTTCGCCTCACGAGGCGAATCGGGTTTCGTTATCGTTGAAGTGCCTATGGCGCAAGATAAGGATGATTAATCTAACGTTGGTGAGTTTGTGGACTTATGAGTTTAAGTTGATGGGACAATGAAACAAAAAGTTGAAGTGACAAAGGTTTAGGCGAATGACTTGTTGCGAAATGGACGACAAAGCACGTCAACCCCACCAACCTCTCAACTGATAAACTCATTAAATCCCAGGCTCATCAACTCCCCAATTCATCAACTCATCAACTTCCCAACTCAAAAAAGTCTTAGCTCCCAACGAGCCAAGCGAGTGATAACCTCTTAACTCCTTTAACTTTTCAAAGCCGCGTGTGCGAAACTTTTAAAACATCAGAATTATGAAAACGTGGAAGAAAGTAGCCCTAGCCCTGTGCGTATTGTTGGTTGTGGCCTGTCATCGTGACGACAATAACGACCAGCCCGACCTCTCCAACCAACCCATTCTGCCCAAGAAAGAATTGCGTGGCGTATGGATGGCCACCGTGTGGGGGCTAGATTGGCCACAGGGCGAGTATGATGCCGAAGCCCAAAAGGCCAGCTATATCGCCTATATGGACCTCTTTAAACAAAACAACATCAATGCCGTGTTCGTGCAGGTAAGGGGCATGGCCGACGCATTTTATAAGTCGGCCTACGAGCCGTGGTGCCAATATCTCACGGGTCAGGCAGACAAAGACCCGGGATACGACGTGCTGCGCTTCATGATAGACGAGGCCCACAAGCGCGGAATAGCCTTCCACGCATGGCTAAACCCCTATCGCGTAGCCACAAAAAAGGCAGATGCAGCAGAGTTCCCCGCACTAGACAGTCGCATACCCCAGGCCATGACAGTAGACTATAAAACGATTAGGATGTACAATCCCGCTTTGCCCGAGGTGCGCCAACGCATCTTCGACATTGTGAAAGAACTCATCACCAAATACGATGTGGACGGCGTGCACATCGACGACTACTTCTATCCCTCGCTCGCATCTGGCGAAACCATCAAGGATGAGAAAGAATACGAGCAGTATGTAGCCAAAGATAAAGATGGAAAACCCACCATCACGGTAGAAGATTTCCGCCGTAACAACGTGGACTTGACCGTTAAGGGCATACACGATGTAATACAGGCTACGCGCCCCGAGGTGGCTTTCACCATCAGTCCGGCGGGAAACCCCGACTACAACTTCAACACCATGTATGCCGATGTGCTGAAATGGTCGCGCGAGGGCTGGTCTGAAGCCATCATCCCACAGCTCTATTTCCCCATGGGTAGTGCCGAGTCTGGTTTCAACCACCGCCTACATTGGTGGTCGCAATTTACATATAACAATGCGCTTTTTGTTGGATATGGCACTTATCGTTTTGGTTCAGACAAGGCAGCGGCCTATCAGAGTTCCGCCGAACTGGCTAACCAGTTCGCTTTTGCCCAAAAGTTCCACAAAGTAAAGGGCAGCGTGCTTTACAGTGCCAAAGACTTGCTGAACAATCCGGTTGGCATTCTCTCGGTGATTAAGGACGTTTACAAGCATCCTGCCGTGCTGCCATACCTTGGGAAACAGCAAGCCACACCGCCTTCTGCGCCCACCAACGTGCGCGCCAACGGCAAAACGCTGCAATGGAATGGGGTAGACGGCGCCTACTTCGCGGTATATCGCAGCAACGGAGCGGGCAAAGAGGCCACAACCATAGCCGTTACGCGCCAACAAGAGGTTACGCTAAAAGAAACAGGAACATACTTCGTTACGGCCGTAAGCAAAAAAGACAATGCCGAAAGCCAACCAAGCGCAACTGTTGAGGTAAAGTAAAAGCCATCCGAATAGCCCACCAAGCAGCCGCATCGCCAACACGGCATGTGCTACATATACGCAAGCATAAGTTCCGAAAGGCGTTATAGCCCAAACCCCGGAGCTACAAACGACATGCTGGCGCCTGCTTTCGGAGGAAGAGTGCATTATTAATGAAGTGAACCGATAATAAACTATGCACAAATAGTTACGCCTGTTTGGGACAAGGATTAGCTTAGAAAAGTTCCAATT
>CAUPVH010000002.1:0-19946 GCA_963514635.1 uncultured Prevotella sp.
TCCCAACGCTCCACCCCTGCCCAACGAGGTGTTAACCGAGCGAATAAAGAAGAATATGCTGCAATTAAGTGCTGGAACGGCGTTTTGTATTTCGTTTTAAGCACGTTGTAAGTGTAAAGCAGTTGGACGACAGGCACTTGTCTTTTTGAACTTTATTGTTGACTTTGCCGCGTTTATTCTTTGTTGCAAAGCAGACCTCTCGTCAACTTGTTAACTTGTCAACTCGTCAACTCATAATCTCGTCACCCCATCCCCATAAACAAATTTGAGAGATTTCTCACTCATGGTGCACCACACCTTATTATATAATGCGGCCGTCATGAGTGAGAAATCTCTCAAATGATATACTTTCTTTGCTTATGCGCTGCGGCGAGCGCGTGCTAATGCGGTTGGGTGGTGCTTACACGGCAGTCGTGCCGTCAGTTTTTGGCACACCATCCACGCGCTTTTTACTTCGTTTAACCTTGAACTTATCAAATCCATTTCCGTAAACGCCGCTCACAGAAGATTGCGTAACGAAGGCGTGTGGGTCTATTTCGTCAATCATACTGTACACTTGCGAGGCCTCACGTTGTTTAGTTACAAGAACCACCAGCTTCATTTGGTTGCGCGAATAGTAGCCCGTGGCGTCTATCATCGTGCATCCGCGGTGGGGTGGGGTGCTGGTTATGCGTTGGCAAATCTCTTCGTAGCGTTCGGAAATAATGAGGAACTGCACCGAGCGTTTGCCCATGTTCACCACTTGGTCGAGCACAAACGACACCACGATAAGTCCCACATAGCCATAGATAACCTGTTCCCAACTCTTCAAAACCAAGTAGCTAAGGCTTACGATAATCATGTCTACCAACAGGATTACGCGCCCAAGCGAGATGTCGCGGTATTTGTTGATGATGGCCGCAACGATGTCCGACCCACCCGAACTGCCGTGATAAGACAGCCCGAAGCCCAAACCGATACCGCAGAAGCACGACCCGATGATGCAGGCCATGAAGGGTTCGTCGCGAAGGATAGTGGGATTGGGGAAGAGTTGGCGGAACAACGAGACGAACATGGTCATCATCATCACGCCATAGATGGTTTTTATGCAAAACTTAAAGCCCAAAACTTTTAGGGCAATGGCAAGAAGTATCAGGTTCAAACTAAAATAAGTAACCTGTACGGGCGTGTGTGTACCCCAAAAAATGATGGACGAAAGACCGGCTACACCACCTGTGGTGATGTGGTTGGGCAAGTAAAAGGCCACCCAACCCAAGCTATAGAAAGCCATGCCGATACCAATCATCACGTAGTCGGTAAGTTCCCGATATATGGCTTTTTTGTTTACAGCTGTCATTTTTGCAGTAAGTTGTGAACAGTTTTGTTTCTGCACTTTACGTCTTGCCCCCTTATTTGGCGGCGATGCACTCTACTTCTACCAGTGCTCCCTTAGGCAATGCCTTCACGGCTACGGCCGAACGAGCAGGGAAAGGCTGCGAGAAAAACTCGGCATACACTTCGTTCATCTCGGCGAAGTTGGCCATGTCTGAAAGGAAAACGGTGGTCTTAACCACGTTGTTCAGGTCGGCACCTGCCGCTTGCAGCACGTTTTGCGCATTGGTAAGCGATTGGCGGGTTTGTTCTTTCACGCCACCCGGCACAAATGCGGTCGTGGTTACGTCTACGGGAAGTTGCCCTGAGGCGAAAACAAAGCCGTTAACCTCGATGGCTTGACTGTAAGGGCCGATGGCCTTGGGTGCTTTTTCTGTGTTGATTGCTTTCATTTGTGTTGATTGTTTCTGTAATTGCGTGCAAATATAATAATAAAACTTGACGTGAGCAAGTTTGCCCCAGTTTGTGTTTTTTATTTATTTATCGCGGTGTAAATTGCACTTTTTTCACTATATTTGCATTAGTGGGATGCACGCTGTGGGCAATGGCCAACCGCTTAGCCCGCAAACGCATTTTGGCACGGTGTTTGCCATTCCATAATATGGTTGCCCGAATTAGGTGTCAATCAGTCGTCTTAGCGGCGATTAAGTAATTATTAAACGAAAATACAGGAGGAATAAAGTATATGAAAAGCCAATTTTCACCCAGGGTTTCAGAAGTTCTGGCATTCAGTCGCGAAGAGGCAACGCGGCTGGCTAGCAACGTTGTGGGGCCCGAACACCTGCTACTGGGCATCTTAAGAGGAAGTGGCGGCCCTGTAAACGAACTCTTTGAGCGACAGAATACCGACATCGAGGCCATGCGGGCGCAACTGGAAGAGTTGGCTAAGGCGTATGCCCAACATGCACCCGTGGCCAACAACGAGGTGGCGCTTAACGAAATGGCGAACAACATCTTGAAATTGGCCGTGTTGGAGGCACGCATACAAAACACGCAAACCGTGGATGTGCAGCACCTTTTGTTGGCTATGCTGCACGACCGCGTGGACAATGCCGCCAAACAGGTGCTAGAAAGCAACAACCTGAACTACGAAGACACGCTAGCTTACCTTCAAAAGCGGGCCATGCAATCCCAAGATAGCCTCGGACTTTCCGACGACGAGGAAGACGAACCCATGCCAGGCAGCAGCGGCGCACAACGTAACGAACGCGCACAAGCCACGCAGACGGCTAAGGGGAATGGCAAAACGCCCATTCTAGACAGCTTTTCTACCGACCTTACGCAGGCCGCAATGGAAGATAAGCTCGACCCCGTGGTGGGCCGAGAACGCGAGATATTGCGCGTTACCGAAATTCTTAGTCGCCGAAAAAAGAACAACCCCATCATCATTGGCGAACCGGGTGTGGGCAAAAGTGCCATCGTTGAGGGGCTGGCTCAGCTCATTGCCAAGCGCAAAACGTCGCCCGTGCTCTTTAATAAGCGCATTGTGAGCCTGGATATGGCGGGTATGGTGGCCGGTACGAAGTATCGCGGACAGTTTGAAGAACGTATTCGCGGCTTGCTCAAAGAAATAGAGAACAACCCCGACATCATCGTTTTCATCGACGAGATACACACCATCATCGGCGCAGGAAGTACCCCTGGCAGCATGGATGCCGCCAACATCATGAAACCGGCGTTGGCCCGCGGCACCATACAATGCGTTGGAGCCACCACGTTAGATGAGTATCGCAACAGCATCGAGAAAGACGGCGCGCTGGAAAGACGTTTCCAAAAGGTGATTGTTGAGCCCACAACGGCCGATGAAACCTTGCAGATATTAGAGAACATTAAGGATAGATACGAACGCCATCACCATGTGGCGTACACCGAAGACGCCTTGCGCGCTTGTGTCAAACTGACAGAACGTTATGTCACTGATAGGGCTTTCCCCGACAAGGCCATTGATGCACTCGACGAAGTGGGCGCAAAAGTGCACTTGCAACACGTGGAAGTGCCGCCCGCCATTATCGAGAAGGAGAAGGATTTGGACGAGGCCAAGCTGAAAAAGCAAAACGCCGTGGTGAACCAAAACTACGAATTGGCCGCCAACTACCGAGACATGCAACTGCGACTGGAAAAGGAATTGGAGGCACTGAACTACGCTTGGGCGTTTGGCGACAACGACAATCGCCAGCCCGTAACCGAAAAAGAGGTGGCCGAAGTTGTGTCGATCATGACGGGTGTGCCCGTGCAACGAATGGCAGAAACCGAAGGCGTAAGGCTAAAAGGCATGGCCAACGAACTGAAACAGGCGGTTGTGGCGCAAGATGCAGCCATCGAAAAGATGACTAAGGCCATTCTGCGCAACCGCGTTGGACTGAAAGAACCCAACCATCCCATTGGCGTTTTCATGTTCCTTGGCCCCACTGGCGTGGGCAAAACCTATTTGGCCAAGAAGTTGGCGCAGTTTATGTTCGGCAGCGACGATGCCCTTATACGTGTAGATATGAGCGAGTACACCGAGAGCTTTAATGTTTCGCGTTTGGTGGGTGCCCCTCCGGGATACGTGGGTTACGAAGAAGGCGGACAGCTAACAGAGCGTGTTCGCCGCAAACCTTACTCCATCGTACTGCTCGATGAAATTGAGAAAGCGCACGGAAATGTGTTCAACCTGCTGCTGCAAGTGTTGGACGAGGGTCGCTTTACCGATGGAAACGGCCGACTGGTAGACTTCCGCAACACGGTTATCATCATGACATCGAACGCCGGAACACGGCAGCTGAAAGAGTTTGGACGTGGCGTTGGCTTTAACACAGGTGGCGCATTGGGGCTTAACATGGATGAGAAGGATAAGGAATACGCCCGCAGCATCATCCAAAAGAGCCTTAGCAAGCAGTTTGCGCCTGAGTTCTTAAACCGTCTTGACGAGATTATCACCTTCGACCAGCTAGACCTCAATGCCATCAATCGCATTGTCGACATCGAGTTGAAGGGGCTTTACAAGCGCGTTGAAGACCTGGGTTACCATCTGGAAATAACGACTGAGGCCAAAACTTTCGTTGCATCGAAGGGCTACGACGTGCAATTTGGTGCGCGTCCCTTAAAGCGAGCCATTCAAACGTATATCGAAGACTTGCTGGCCGAGCGCATTCTCTCAGACGAATTGGCCCTTGGTGGCACCATCGTTATAGACAAGTGCCCCGACAAAGAAGAACTTTTGGTAAAAGAAGCGGCTGCATCTTAACGCCCCAACACAGGTTTCAGCCTGCGTTGTGGTCATTGTAGCCCGCTCTTTTAAAGCTTAACGGGGACACCATGCACTAGCCATGATGTCCCCGCTTTTTTATTATGGAATGCTTGTAAGTGTGGCCAGATGGAGGCAAGTCGTGGCAAATGATGGTGCTATATGATGCGTTAGTTCGGAATAACGATAAATACCATTCTTGCTAGCCGTATGTCTAACTGCCATTCCAATAAGCAAGTCCACTTCTTAACTCGTTAACTAAACTCTCGTCAACTCGTCAGCTCGTCAACTAAATCTCTCGTCAACTTGTTAACTCGTCAACTAAACCCCTTGTCAACTTTTCAGTATAAATTTTAACATTATGAGTGCCCTTTTTGCCCACCAACTGCCCTTCGGCCCGAAAAAATCGATTCTCGCGAAGGTTTATTTGGTGCAAAATGGGGGTGGCGTATAAATACAGACACGGCCAATTTGTTTTGCATAAATGTGCAAATTATACAGATTGTTGTGCCATTAGATGCGCAAAAACTGCGATTTGCAGCTAAATAGACTGCAATTAGCACCAAAACGCACTGCATTTAGCACCAAAACGCAGTGCATTTTGCATCAAAACGCGAGTCGATATGTATTAATATACATTGTATGCAGAGGCATAAATGTTCTATTTGGGTTGAAAATGAGTGTCGAATGAGTGCAAAAAAGTACTTTTAGGCGCGTTTTTGGGTGGCTAAAAGCAGGTTGTTGGGCATGAAAAAACGACAAGTCAACAACCAAATAGAAAGGCAAAATGGTGCAAAATGCAGGTAGCGTTCTTAAAAGTGGACAAAAATTGAAATGCCCAAGGCGGCAAATTACGGCTATTTTCTAGCTTTTTGCCCTTAATTTTGTCTAGAAGGGGGTGGCGAGCAGAGAGTGTTTTGTAAAATATTTTTAAGATTGTAAGTTGATGAGTTGATGAGTTTGTAAGTTGTTTTAATTGGGAAGTTGGTGAGTTTGTGGGTTTATAAGTTGGTAAGCTTGTGAGTTTGTAGTTTGTGGGTTTATAAGTTGGTAAGCTTGTGAGTTTGTAGTTGGTGAGTTTATGAGTTGATAAGTTGTGCAGTTGGTAAGTTTGTGAGTTGTTAAGGTTGTAAGCTGGTAGGTTGTTGAGTTTGTTAGTTGGTAAGTAGATGAGTTTTGTAAGTTGTTTAGTTGGTAAGTTAGTGGGTTAGTTAATTCCGTTAATGGTTGATTAACACCGATATGGCACTGCATGTCCTGCTGCAACTTGACACGATGACCAACAGAGAAGATGACGTCGAGGTTATAATTTAACGGGTTTGTCTGAATTTGCAATGTGCATTTTTTGCACATTGCTATTTTCATCTAGCTCTTCTTCCTCAAATATATTTCTAATGTGCTTGGTTATAACGCTACGGTCTCGACCAAAAAGTTCGCACATTTGAGCCTAAGACAGCCACACTGTTTCGTCTTCGAAACGTACATCTATCTTCATTCTTCCCGTCTTTAGATTGGTAGATGAGCATATCATCACGATTGTTTGTCTCCATACTTTACTTTGATTTTTAGCAGAGTTTTCGGTAAAAGCCCTAAACCTGACCTCGCTTCAACATTCTCTTATAGGAAAGGTTCATTCAAAAGAGGTTTCAACACATCCTCGTACAAAGCATTCCTGTCAATAATTGGCTGCACCTCATCACCCACAATTCGAGACGAGGGGATAAGGCAGATTACATAAACACTACCGTTTATAAAGTAAGGAACTGCATGCAAAGGTGCTTTGCTTTCGGCTATCAAGAAATACTCCCTTTTAAAGGCACTGATGTCCCACCCTTTTTCGGCAGACTTCAAGGCTACGATGGTTATAAAATCTTTCTGTACACCGTCTTTAAGTACCCATACATCCTTTGCAGTAACCAAAAGAGAATGCCTCAACCATTTGGCATCCATGCCTTTGAGCACAGCTTTTATAAGCCATGTATTAGCTTTGTCTTTGTGTTTACCAATAAAAGTCTTGCCTGTCCATCGCAACCTATGAGTGCTCTCAACGTGTGTAACACGATAATTTGGCACTTCCTTCTCTCTCATGGAATCAGGCTGTATAATCTCATTCTTGTTTTGTTGTGCATTGTCTTTTATGCGCAACGATGCTGTTTGCGCAATGCAATTGCAGAGCACGCAAGTCAAGCAAACTATCTTTAACGCTAATCTTTTCATGCAGCCTTTACTTTTTTTGTATCTTGAATTTGTGTTGGTTTGACATTGGGTTAATGGAAGGTTTATCAGCTGCCTCAATCTCTATATACAACTTTCCTGCCTTTATCAATCTGAAAAATAATCTCATCACTCGGTAAATACCCTCCTATCCCTGATATACTCAAAAGGGCCATGTCACAACTCGTTATCAGAGTAAGACATAGCCCTTTCTTCTAAATTTTATTTTTGGCGCACATCCTTGCTGGTGAGGCCGTTCTTAGTGGCTGTTTCCCTTTGGAATACTTACGCCAATCATGCCGCTAATTGTGCGCGTATCTTGCCCGAAGTACATGTAATCGGTGGCCAGTGTAACAGGGCCAAGCTTGAAACCAAGTCCCAAGCCCTTGCCTTGGCTTTGTATCATCGAGTAGCTTAGGGCGATGCCGATATGGCGGTTAAAGCTGTAATTGCCTGCAAGCGTCAGTTCCGATTGCGTATTTACCTCGCCAAAGCGTGTGGTGGAGAGTGCGCCAACGGTCAACTTGTCTTCAAGCAGCTTGTATTGTGCGCCCAACACCATTGTGGTACGTAGCGAAGTGGTGCGCGATTTGCTCTCTTGGGCCTTTAAGTTCCACAGGTCCGAGTTAAATACATTGCCGCTTTCTATGGTCTTTTTAAACTCATGGCGGTGCTCGCCTGCGTGTACGCCGTCGAAGTCGTACTCGCGATTAAAGTCGGAAACGCCATTGATGGTGTTGCCTTGACCCCACGAAATGAAACCCAGGTCGAGCAAGGCTGCCGATAATGTGAAGTCGCACCCAAGCTTATAGGCCGCACCAAGGTCGACAGCTGCACCGAAACCAGAGAAACCTGAAAGCCCGTGATGGTCTATCTTGTCCACATACTTCTTTGAATCGGTGATAAATTCCAGTCCTGCCATCGAGCCTTGCACCTCTGCGCGCGCTCTAATGGTGGCCTTTCCCTTAACCTTTTGCAGCTGTTCTTCGGTAATTGTCGACCAGTCTTGGTTGGCTGCAATATCTCGTAGGTTGGTTTGCATGGTTATTTCGTCAACCTTCATGTTGATGTCTGCGATACCAAAGAGTAGTTTTACCTTTGCACCCAGCACCAACCGGTCGCCAAAAGGCCTTGTGTAGCCCACGCCTGCCTCCATATACGAGTTGAGGTTCGACTGCAATCCGTTGGTATGGTGGTTGGCATTGGCCCACGATTGTTCGCTTAAACCGCGCGAGGCACGCATGAATTCGAACACGTCGCGCCTAATGTTTACATCCATATCAAGCTTTAAGCTGAGGTTTACATTCCAAAAACCATCGCCGCGCCACCAGCCAACAGAGGCTAAATCGGTGGCCATTGATATGTTTAAGCGGTTGTTATCTTTAAGTTGGTTGATAAACCTATCGGTGGTAAAGTAGTCGGCTGAGTTGTTCTCTCCTATGAGTTTGTTCAGATATTCAGACGATATGGCGTTAGAACTAACGCCCATGTTGAAAGCGCCAATGCCAGGAATGTTCACAAATCCGCGCGAAGGTGCAAGTGCGGGATTAAGCTGTTGCTTGAAACTTACGCCTTCCATGAAAAAGGTTGTGCGATTGAATTGGGCGGACATCGCCATTGGAGCGATACCCAACAATAGGGTCGCTAGAACTTTCAAATTTCTTTTTGGGGTTGTTTTAATATTCATCTATTATCGAGGAATTAGGTTATCAATCTTTTGATATTGTGCTGCAAAGATACAATTTGTTTTACATTTAGCAAAGTTGTTTAACGAATTGTTGCACGAGAAAGTTAAAAACAAACTTCGTTCGTGCATGCTTTTGGTGCGCCGTGGGTTTAGTGGATAGGCACTTTGGGTTTGTAACATGTGCCCGATGTCTGTGTTTTCTGGTTAATATAGGTAGTGGGTTGGTTGGGGTGACGTTTGGATAAGGCCGTAATTGAAAGGCTAACAACCCTGCAACTTAGGCTGTTGGCGCATGGGTTAGGTGCTTAGCAAGGCGAGAAAGGGCGCGAAACGGAAAAGGCAAGGGAGATGGGCGAGCAGCTTTTCGTGGCTGTTCGCCTATCTCCCCGTAAATGTTTGGCTGGCTTTTCCCTCTGGGATTTACCTAGTTTTTAAAGGTTGAACTTATACCCAACGGTGAATTGGAACACGCTGTGGTGCCCATTGCGCCACCATGTGCGTGTGGTAACGTTGTTTAAGCCAAGGTTATAGCGTGCGTCGAACACCAATTGGCGATATTGGTATGAGATGGCAAAGGGCATAGACAAGTCTACCGACTGGATGTAACCGTCGTACCATTTTAGGCGTTTCATCGAACGGTGGAAATCTTCGTCGTAGATGTCTCCTTTATATTTTACTGTCACGGCATCGTTTACCAGTATACCAGGCTGCAAACCAACTTTTAACTCAAGCCCCGGAGCAACATTGAAGTGCACCATGAAGGGAAGATTGAGGTAGTTGAGATGGATGTCCGTGCCGTAATCCCTGGTGTAAAACCACGTGTTCGTTCCTTGTTGCGAGTAGATAAGCGACCCAGAGAGCGTCACCACGTCAGAAACGCGGCAGCCCAATTCACCACCTACTGCCAATCCCAAACGCACATCTCCACCCCAGTTAGTAACTGTGGCGATGTTGAAACCGCCCTTGGGCATGATGTACCATTGTGAGGAGCGCGCATAACTGCGCCTGTAAGTTCGCCTACGTTGCGAAAATGCGTTCACCGTGATGGCTAATAATAGCACCATCAATAAAATCTTTTTCATAATTCTAGTTGTTACAATTCAGTTGATACGTAAAATAATAATTTAAATAGCATGATGCAGAACTTGCACCATTAAGATTTTTCAAGGTATTCTCTCTATTATCTCTTGGCAAAGATATGTAAAAAAACAATACAAAAGCTATTTCGCCATGTCTTTTTAACTTGTTTTAGACATGTTGAAATGCAAGTGCTTGCTTTAACATTTGCCTATGCCAACAAAAACGTTTATCTTTGCAAGGCAAGGGAATGGCCCTTTAACGGCCGCCCACTAACCGCTACAATTTTCGTAAGGCACGTTTGCCGCCACGTCGCTACGCTTTATTTTGCACGGCGGAAAGGCAAAAGTTGCCGATAAAAACAAACTAAATTGCCCCTATGAAGCATGCCGCAAAGATAGACATTGCCGTGTTGATATTGTTTTTTAACCGTCCCGAACCCTTTGAAAAGGTTTTCAAGGCGGTGAAAGAGGCGCGCCCGTCGCGACTTTTTTTGTATCAAGACGGACCGCGAGGCGAGAAAGACATGCCCGGCATTGAGGCTTGCCGACGCATTGCCGCCGACATAGACTGGGAATGCGACGTGAAACACCTGTACCAAGAGCGCAACTACGGCTGCGACCCCTCCGAATATATCTCGCAAAAATGGGCTTTCTCGATGGCCGACAAGTGCATCGTGCTTGAAGATGACGACGTACCTACGCAGAGTTTCTTCCCCTTTTGCAAGGAAATGCTCGACCGATACGAACACGATGAGCGCGTGTGGATGGTGGCAGGCTTTAACAGCGACGAGCAAACAAAGGATGTTGCGGGCGACTACTTCTTCACTTCGGTGTTCTCCATCTGGGGGTGGGCCTCGTGGAGAAGGGTTATCGACACATGGGATGCAGACTATCGGTTTATGGACGACCCCCAAACGCTGAACCAACTGCGCCAACTTATCGCCCAACGGCAACTTCGCCCCGACTTCTTAAAGATGTGTGCCGACCATAAGGCTAGCGGAAAAGCCTATTACGAAACCATTTTCTGGGCCTCGATGCTGCTCAATTCGGGCGTGGCCATCATGCCTACGCGCAACCAAATAAACAATATCGGGGTGATAGAAGATTCTACGCACTTCTCAACCCTCAACACCATGCCTGCTCCTTTGCGCCGCATTTTCACCATGCAGCGTATCGAGCAGCGCTTTCCACTTACGCATCCGCCCCACATCATCGAGCATGTGGCCTTTAAAGAACGTGTTTATCGCCGCCACGCATGGGGACATCCGTGGATTAAAACGCGTTATGCCTTTATCGAACTGTGGCTCAACCTGCGCCACGGCAACTTTAAACAGATTGGCAAGTCTGCGGCTAAGCGCGTAAGAATGTGGCTCGGCATGGAGAAACATCGCTGATAACGATACTTTGGCAGCACCTGTATCTCCCCGAAAAAGGCAGGCTGCCGCAACCCCTCTAAAACAAAACAACAATATAAAACAACAGACATGACAATGAAAAAACTCTTTGCCTTAGCGGCATTTCTCACGGTTGGGATTGGCGCATGGGCGCAAAACCTTACCCAATACGTAGACCCCTACATCGGTACAGGCGGACACGGACACGTGTTTTTGGGCGCAAACGTGCCTTACGGACTGGTGCAGGTTGGGCCGACGCAGTATAAGCGCGGTTGGGATTGGTGCTCGGGTTACCATTACAGCGACTCGGTAATCATTGGTTTCGGCCAAATGCACCTCAGCGGAACGGGCATTGGCGACCTGGGCGACATCGCTTTGCTGCCCACAACTGATGCAACGCAACACGATGTGATGTTCTCGCACAAGGGCGAACACGCACGTCCAGGGTATTATTCGGTGATGTTGAAGTCGGGCGTAAAGGTAGATCTCACCGCTACTGCCCGCGTTGCGTTTCACCGTTACACCTATCCGGCCGATGCACAAACGGCTTTTGTAAGGCTCGACCTATCGCAAGGCATCGGTTGGGACAAGATGACGAAGAGCGCGTTTAAGCAAAACTCGCCCACAGAAGTGTCGGGTTATCGCTATTCCACGGGTTGGGCAAAAGACCAACGTGTGTATTTCGTGGCGCAATTCTCGTGTCCCGTTACAATGGCTAAGAGCCAAGGCGACAGCTTGGCCGTGCTTTCCACTCCCAATAACGACGAACCGCTGCTGGTGAAGGTGGGAATTTCGCCCGTGAGCGAAGACAATGCGCGCGCCAACATCGCTGCCGAACTGCCCGCGTGGGACTTCCGCGGCACGGTGGCTAAGGCCAACGAGGCATGGAATAAGGAACTGAACAAGATTGTTATCACCACCGACGATGCTGCTGCACGCCGCACTTTCTACACGGCCATGTATCATTCGATGTTCGCCCCCTCGGTGTTCAACGATGTTAACGGCGACTATCGCGGAGCCGACGGTAAGGTGTATCGCGGCGATTTCAAAAACTACACCACCTTCTCGCTGTGGGATACCTATCGCGCTGCCCATCCGTTGATGACCATTATCCATCCCGAAAAGCAACGCGACATTGCACAAACCATGCTGCATATCTACGAACAGCAGGGCAAACTGCCCGTTTGGCACCTTGTAGGCAACGAAACCGATTGCATGGTGGGCAATCCGGGTATCCCCGTGCTGATTGACATTGCCCTGAAAGGCTTTGATGTGGATAAGAATAAGGTGCTCGAAGCGGCCAAAGCATCGGCCATGCGCGACGAGCGTGGAATGGGTTTGCTCAAAAAATACGGCTATCTGCCTTGCGACCTCGACCCCGAATACGAAACCGTTGCTAAGGGCTTGGAGTACGCCTTGGCAGATGCAGGCATTGCCAAGCTTGCCAAACAGCTGGGACGAACCGAAGATTACAAGTACTTTTTAAAGCGTAGCCAATCGTACAAAGACCATTACTTCGACAAAAACACGGGCTTTATGCGCGGAAAGACATCGGGAGGAAAGTTCCGCGAGCCGTTCGACCCCTTCAATTCGGTACATCGTCAAGACGATTACACCGAGGGCAACGCATGGCAATATGCTTGGTTGGTGCCCCACGATGTACACGGACTGGTGCAATGCTTTGGTGGCGACAAGCCATTTGTGGCTAAACTCGACTCACTTTTTATTCTAGAAGGTAAGATGGGTGCCGATGCGTCGCCCGACATATCGGGACTTATCGGCCAATATGCTCATGGCAACGAACCCAGTCACCATATTATATATATGTACAACTATGTGGGCATGCCGTGGAAGGCCGCTCCCAAGTTGCGCCAAGTGATGAATACGCTTTACAACGACGGCATCGACGGACTTAGCGGCAACGAAGACGTGGGGCAGATGTCGGCTTGGTACATCCTTTCGTCTATGGGATTGTATCAGGTTGAGCCTGCTGGCGGCAAGTATATCTTTGGTTCGCCACTCTTTAAGAAAGCTGTGGTGAACGTTGGTGGCGGCAAAACGTTTACCATCGAGGCCAAAAACAACAGTGGCAAGAACATCTATATTCAGAGTGCTAAGCTTAACGGCAAGACGTACACCCATTCGTACATCGACTATAAGGATATTATGAAGGGTGGAACACTCGAATTTGTGATGGGCGAAAAGCCTTCGTCGTTCGGAACGAAAGCCGCCGACCGCCCCTAGATGTGGGGCTTAGGCATCGTGTATGTTGCATAGATGTAGCACAAAACAAAAAGAATGGCGTTGCGAGCATGCCTTTGGCTGCTCCAACGCCATTCTTTTTGTGTGTATATGCCCCCATGCAAACGCGGTCTGCACGCAGTTGCCGCACGGGTATTTGCCATCGTTGGCCTGGCAAAGGGTGTACCTGCTGCCCCTTTGGCTAAGCGAAACGAAGTGTGTTAAGCCCCATTTGGGGGCGTACAAGATACCTTGTATTGGGACTACAAAGGCCTTGTAGTGCGGCTACAAGGTGTTTGTAGCGATACTACAAGCGGCTTGTACCGGGGCTACAAGCTGCATTGTACGCTGCAAATTGCTAGCACGCGCGGGCTAAAAGCTTAGTTGGCGCATGACGAGGATAGGCGTAAACGGACTTATTGTCCGCCTAGTCGGTCGAAAAACACAATGACGTCGTCCCATGTTTTGAGGTCGTTTCCGCCGAAAAGGATGGACGAACCAAGGAAGTTCGGGTGCTCGTGGCGCGAGATAAGGTAGTCGCCATAGAGCAGGTTGGCGTTGTTGCAGAACACAACGCGATTGAATGCAGGCGCATTGAGGTACTGTTCCACCCATGCCAGCTGTGCCGTTATCTGTTCGGGGGCATTTGTTGGCGACGGCGCAAGTATGTAGACATCATAGTTTTCGATGAGCATTTCGTAGGCTTTGTGCATGCTGGGCATCGGCTTTTGGTAGCTGTCGGCCAGTGTGTTGGCGTGGATAAACACGATGGGGCGTTGTCGTCCTGTCTGCTTATCGTCTATTTGGCGTATCAGCGGCATCAGATAGTGCATCGCCACCTTATCCGTTAGCCTGTGCCCACCATGGAAACGTATGGCCGTGGGGTAGTGTTGGGCGAAGAGGTCGAAGGTGTCTACGCTTGTGTCTTCGTCGCCGAAGAGTCCTATTACGCGTTGTTGTTCGGCCTCGTCAATGCCATCGAATAGCTGTGTCGTAATTTCCTTGTACTCGTTTACCAAGGCCTTAGTTACGATAAAGTCTTGTATGCCGTCTGTTCGCGGACTTTGGAAGGTTTGTTTGCCCACCATATTGTGTTTCACCATCGTGTCGCCCATCTCGAATGCGGGGTTAATCAGTATGCGGTCTGTGCCTCTAAGCATCTCGGCATACATGCCGCCCATCGAGGTTCCGATGATGAGGTCGGGCTTTTCGGCATCGCATGTTTGCCTAAGAAGTGCCAAGGCCTCGGCGGGATGCAAGGGTAGGTCGGGCGCGATGATGGTGGCCGCGGGCATAAGTGTACGCAAGAGCGTTACTGTTCCCGACTGACCCGATGAGCCAAAGCCGTGAACGTACATGATTTTCTTGCCCTCCATGAGGGCGGGGTATGTTTTTGTTGGGTCCATTTTTAATTAGGAGTTATTTTTAGGAGTTATGGAGTTAAGGAGTTATCACTCGCTTTGCTCGTTAGGAGTTAAGCCGTATGCATGGGAGTTGATTTATTTTGAGCACCTAATGAGTTGAAGAGAGCTTTTGTTACTCTGCAACAAGACTATTGGCTTAACTCCTTAACTCCATAACTCCTTAACTCCTCAAAAAGAACTCCTCAAAAGAACTCCTCAAAAGAACTCCTTCTTAAATGGCAATTCAAGTTGTATCCATTGTGGGCGATGTGGTTCGTCGTTAATGTTAGAAACCTGAACACCCAACAGCCTTATAGGCCGACCGGAGTAGTTAACCTCGCTCAATAGCGCCTTTGCAATGGGCAGGATGTCTTCCTTTTTGCGGAGAATATGAGGTGCAGTTCTGCTGCGCGTAATCTGCGTAAAGTCGTGAAACTTCACTTTTAGCGTGAGTGTTCGGCCTTTGAAGTCGTTCTTTTTGAGGCGTTCCACCAGTTCTAACACCAAGCGATAGAGCTCGGTTAGCAGCACATTGGGATTAGAACTGTCTTCTTCGAAGGTGCGTTCGCATCCAACGGACTTCCTTATCCAATGCGGTTCAACGGGTCGAGGGTCGATGGCGCGCGCAAAGTTGTAGTACATCTCGCCGGCCTTACCGAACACTTGCCGCAGCCGCAGTCGCGAAAGTTGGCGTAAGTCGGCCCCGTTGAAGATGCCCATAGCGTGCATCGTCTCGGCTGTTGTCGATGAAGTGCATGGCGCGACTGGGATGTATCACCGTGATGCCGTTGGGCTTGCGAAAGTCGGACGCCACCTTAGCCAGAAACTTGTTGAACGACACCCCTGCCGAGGCCGTGAGGTGCAATTCGTCGGATATCTCTTGCTTGATGCGCTTCGCAATGTCGACGGCCAGTTCTATTCCTTGCTTGTTTTGCGTAACATCTAGGTAGGCCTCGTCTAGGGATAGCGGTTCAACGAGGTCGGTGTAACGGTGAAATATCTCGTGAACCTGCTGCGATACCTGCTTGTATTTCTTGAAATCGGGCGGTAGGAATATCAGTTCGGGACACAATCGCTTAGCCTGCACGCCCGACATGGCCGAATGTACCCCATGCTTTCGTGCCTCGTAGCTGGCCGTACACAACACCCCGCGCCTGTCTTCGCTGCCAATGCCCACGGGTTTTCCGCGCAGCGAGGGGTCGTCGCGTTGCTCCACCGAGGCATAGAAGGCATCCATGTCGATGTGAATGATTTTGCGATTGAAGTCTTGCGCAGGCATATCAACTTGCTTTTGGGGCGAAACGCCATTGCAAAGTTAGTTATTTTTTGGGGATAAAGGGGCTATGCGGCAAGCTTTATGAAAGGTTTGGCGATGCGTTTTAAGCATAATCAAGCAGTTGGTTGCTCATCGTCTAAGGTGTTTCTGCAAGCAAACGGGATAGGGGTAGCAGGTGGGGCGAGTAGCTGTCGCCGCTTTTGGTTATGGGTTTTAAGTTTAGTTGGCCGAGATCTAATGGCGTTTGGCCTTCGGTAAGGTCTACATCGTACACCAAGTAGAGGTCTTCATGCTGTTTGGTAACGACCATTTCTGGTGCTCCACTTGCAGGAACAAGGCGCGGCCCCTTATCAGACAGTAGGTAGGCATGGTGCTTGTTGCTCTTGTTGTGGATAATCAGGATGCGAGCCTTGGTAAATCCCTCAACCAATTGCAGCACGGCACCATCCATTTTCAGGGCGATGCCAATGCGTTTTGTGGTTTCAAGTAGTTGTATGTTTTTGTCGAAATGCACGCCTTCTTTGGTAATGAGCAGCACAAGGTCTTTGTTGCTTATGCCGCATTGTGCCTTGGGTGTGGGCGTTGTCAGCTCGTTGCGGCGGTCTTCGCCAATCTTACATTCCAATATTTCAAAGTGTTCGCCCAGCAGTTGTTTAATGTTTTGGTTCTCTTCGATGGTATCTGCCCTTAGTTTTGGGTTGTTAATGGTCTCTGGTCTTTCTAAGGCAAGCGAGTAGAAACACTGTTGGTTGGGGGCGTTGGGATAGGGTTTGAACACCTTTCCCAACACTTGTTTGAAGTTTTGGCGTAGCACTTCCTCGCCGTCAACAAACTTTCGCGGGGTCATGATGTGGAACTGGAAATGGTTGTCCAGCATACATTGTATCTCCTTTCTGAACTGTGCACGCACCTTTTCGCGCCAAGCGGTTTTCATCCCTTCGTTTTTTCGACCGTATAAGGCCACCACGTAAAGGAAATTCACATCGTAATGGCAAACAAGGAGCGTGTCGCGGTCGAACAAGCGGTTACGAAATTGGCGCGAAGTGAAGTCTTTGTCCTCTCGGTCTACCCACGTAATGTCGCTGTGCATCTCTAAATCGCATTGCTTTGCAGAGATAAAGAAGTTGGGTATGATGTTGTAGCCCTCGGTCGTTTCGTCGCGGAGCATGCCCGTACCTGCTTGCAGCTCCACCTTTTGTTCTGCCTTTCGGTTGTCGTCGAGAAAGAGGTTGAGGTTCCATTGCACCACGTTTCGGGCATAGGTAAATTGCTTATAGAGTGCTTCTTTGCCGATGCGCGTGTTGCGCTTATAGTATTTGGAGTCGCCAATATAGTAGATGTTGTCTGTGCTAGTCTCGGTAAGGGCCTTGTAGCGATAGATGTGGTCAACTCGTTTTCCGTCTGCTTGGTCTTTCAATTCGGTTGGCAGCTCGTTGTTTTTGCTGCCAATCAGTTCGTCGATGATGTCTTCGAACACAATTTCGAAGCTCTTTACCAAGAGGTATTCGCGCTGCTTGGTGTTCACAACAATTTGTCTGGCTTCGTCGAAAAAGGCAAAGCAGAGGTTCCAAAGCTCCAAGGCTTTGTCTGAAAAGTACTTGTATCTGATTTGTTGCAGGCGCGTTTTGCCCATTCCTTTGAGGTAGCTGGCAAACTGCTGGTTGCTGATGGTGTCGTAATGGCATTGGGTTTCGAAAGGGAAACCATATTCGTGATGAATGTAATTGAGTATGGAGAAATAGATAACCATCAGTTCCTCGTCGAAGTTTACTTGCCTGCGCTTGTTCATTGGATGGAGATACACGGGTCTGTTGCTTTGCAAGTAGGCTTGCGAGTGGGCGATGGTCTTGGTCCAGTTTATCTTGTTGTGTCCGCTATGTAGGTTCTTGATGGTGAAGAAGAAAAAGTCTTGGTTGTCTTGGTTGAACTGAATGAGCGAAAGCAGTATGTCTAAGAAGGTGTTGCTCATGCGGCGTTGTGCGTGTCCAATCTGCACCATACGTTCGTGCAGCACTATTTGTGTGTCTTTGTTTCGCTCCTTAAAAACGCAGATGGCGCGGTATATCCACACGGAAAGTTCGTACACAAAGTGCCGTTCTTCTTCGTTCAGCGGGTTGTTTCTGTCTTCAAGGTGGACGATGTCTTCGGGATTGTACTTCTGGAAGGCTCGCCCCTGCTCGTCTAACAGCACCTTTGGCAGGATAAACACGCAGTCTTGTATGTTGGCATTGTAGTAGTAGCCCACATACCCAATGCTTACTTTGCCGCCAACGCCTATGGTGGGGCCAAGTTCGCTCACCACTTTGAGAATGTCTTCGGTGGCTTGGTAGGGGTGTTCTTCAATTAGAATCCTCATTCGTTGGTGTTTGGCAGTCCTTGGTTTTCCGTTTCAGTACTGGTGATTTCGATAAAAGAGTGTTCTTTATCTATTTCGTTGTCTAGCTTTTTTAGAAAGTCGTTAACTCGGTTTGTGTTGGGCGTTCCATCCTCGTTAAAGAAGTCGGAGAAGGTGAACTTCACACCTAGGTTGTCGGTAAAGATGCTGTGGTCGAAGCCATAGTTCTTAAACACGTCGTTCCAAAGATAGAACAACACCTTGCTGACGAACTTTTCGGCACATACGGTCTTTGATTCGGTGTTCACAAAGAAATATCCCAGCTTCTTGTCTTCCGAGTGGGTGGTGTCGTCTATCACGCTGTTTATTTTCTGTAAGAAGCCCCACCAGTCGTAGGTTTCGTTGCCAATCTTTATCTTGTAGTTCTCTTCGGCATGGGGCTTGATGGGGATATACACCCAATCCCAGCGGCGTTTGAAGGCCGAGTCGATGGGGAACAGCGATTGGTCGCTGGTGTTCATCGTTGCCCAAATGTAAAGATTTTGGGGCAACATAAGCCTTTCTCCGCTCTTTACTTCTTGTGGAATGTCTGTGCGTGGGCTTTTGGCTAAGGCCTCTTTCAAGTAGTTGGCCAGGTCGGTATCGGCTTCAATGGGGTATTCTGACCTGCCCCCTTTGCGGTCTAACAACTGAAATAGGTCGCCAAATATTTGTGCGCAGTTGCCGCGGTTTATCTCCTCGATAACCAAGAACACGTCTTCGGTGGTGTTCCATGCAGCTGCATAGGCCTTAGTGAAGGCTTGGGGGACAAACTTATAGGTGATAACCTCTTCTTTTTCGCCAGAGGCGAGAGCGGCTCCTGTTGGTTTCGTTGAGGGCTTATAGGCTCCGACGAAGGTTGAGTAGTCGCTATCAGGATGGAAAGTTGTGCGGAAACAGATTTTCTTTTCATTGTCTACATTCCGTTTGATGGTATTAGATTTACCCGTGCCAGGTGCACCATAGAAAATCTGTTGATAGACATTGGGAGCTTTCCGCTTGTTGTGAGTGGTAACCGGTGTTTGTCCTGATTTGGCAATAACCATCTTCGCCATCGTAGTTAATGTGGAGGTGTAGCCGTATTCGAATCTATCTATGTCGCTTTTCCCACACAAGAAATCCCTCGCATCGGTTGGAGTTGCATCGGGATTTTCGTTGAAATAGGCGACATACTCATTGAGTATGGCTTTTGAAATAGTGCGAAGTCCAACGGCTCCTCTACTCTCCGACCTTACAAGATAGCACAGTCTGTCTTCGTCTATAACGGTGACCTGTCCGTTGTCAGATACATCTCCAGCTTGAAGTGTGTTTTCTATGCTCATATTCTTCCTTTGTTTATGTCTTGTTTAACAATGTAAAAACAATGCTATTTTGTAAATTTGTGTTAGCCATCTCCTTTTGGTAGCTTGGGTGTTTCCTTAATTATGCTCTTCTCTTCTTTTGCAACACGCCGCTCCACTTTCTTAATGTCTTCGGCTGGTGGTAGTTCTTCTGGCTTGATACCTCTTTTCCCCAGCATTCCCCGAACACTGTGGTTGTTTTGAACATGCTCTGTTGTTATGCTATTTTCACCATGAAGGTTTTTCTGCTCTACATTATAGTTGGTCATTTCTGTTGCAAGATTTTTAGCTGCTATCGTTAAGGTTGGGAGATAATCAGCCAATGCACCACTCTTGATACC
>CAUPVH010000003.1:0-14885 GCA_963514635.1 uncultured Prevotella sp.
GTTAGGCGCAGATTGTTGGCAAACGACAGTTCAATCTCGGCCAAGTCGCCCTGCATTTCCACGTTGAAGGTGCGCTTGATGAGTGGCTCTTTCGATGCAAAGTTCATGGCCGTGGGTGCTGGCAACGTTTGTTTGGGGTCGCCTTTGAGCGATGCTAGATAGCGTGTTACCAGGTTTTTGGCCTGCACTTCGGGCATGTCGCCAACGATGAAGTAGGTGTAGTGCGCTGCATTGCCGAAGTGGGCGAAGAACTGTGCGGGCAATTCGTCGAACTGCATGCGGTCGAAGAAGGCCTCGTCTTGTTCGGGGTTGGCCTCCGATGGCGGGAACAGCAGTCGGCGAATAGAATCTTGTGCGGCCTCTATGCCTTCGAGCGAGCGGTTGGCGTAGAGATACTTGCTGCGCTGAACGTACTTGGAGAAGACGTTGGACGAGAAGTCGTGGCGCGACAATATGAGGTTGAGGTAACCGAAGAAGTTGTCGGCTTGCGCAACGGGCACACTGCCCGACAAGTCGTCGGAGTAGTCGCCAGGCGACATGGTAAGGTCAATGTCTTTGCCTTGCAGCCACGATGCCAGTTGGTTGCGGTTGTATCCGCCCACGCCCGTTTGCATCAGCTGATTGCGCATGCCCATGTAGCTAGGCAATTGTTGGGGCGTAACGGCAGCACGTCCGCCAGGGGCTGTGGCCGAGAAAAAGAGCATTCCTTTGGCTTGCGGCAGGTACTTGTAGATTACGCGTGCGCCGTTAGATAGTTTCCATTCCTTGGCGGCGAGCTTAGATATGGCCTTTTCGCTTACAATCTTGCCTGCAACGATGTGGCTGAGGTCGAGTTTGGTGAGCGTGTTGTCTGGCGCAACGCCTATGGCTGGCGTCTCGCTGCTTTTTAACGCCGCGAGGAAAGTGCCCTCTGACAGGTCTAACTCGTTGGGTTTACGCTCGTAGGTGATGAAAGCCAAGTTGTTATGGTCGAGCAATTTGGCCACCCAGGCGTTAAAGTCTTCCACTTCTTGTTCAACCAGCACTTCGATATTGCGCTGAATTTGCTCGCGGAAGTCGCTGATGGGCGTTCCGTAAAGGAAGTTTTGCTTCATCAGGTTGAACACATTGTCGGGTGTTCCCAGTCCCTTAGCCTCCAAAGCATCTTTCATTCCTTGGTACATTTCGCTCTTTTCGGCCTCGAATTCCTTACTCGGAAAGCCTTCGCTTGCTATTGCTCCCCTTACGTCGAGCAGCTGTTGCATGGCCTGATGTGCGTTGTTGGCATAGGGAACAACATCCCATGCCACCTGTGCAAAGCCGCGTACGAGGGGCGAAAGACTTACAGATGCAGCGATAAACGCTTCGGCATCGGCGTTTTTAAGACGTGCAAAACGGCGTGGAGCCAAGGTGTTGAATATGCGCGTGAAAAGGAAATTGCGCGTGGCCTCCTCGGAATTGGGGTTGTTAGGCAGGCGCACACGTTGGTAAAGACCAAACGAGGGACTCTTGTTCTCCTTGTCAACGAACTGCATGTACAGCGGTTGAGCGTTGTCGCCGATTTTACGGAATTCGGCATCGTAGGGCGTTGCCTTCTTAGGAAGCGACGAGAGGGTGGCTTTGATGGTGCGTTCGGCTTGGTCGAGGTTTACGTCTCCTATGATAGCCACGAACTGCAACTGCGGTCTGTACCACGTATCGTAGAAAGTACGCACGTCTTTGGGCGTGAAGGAGCGTAGGCGAGCCTCGTTGCCAATGACGTTGCGATAGGCATACTTCGAGTAGTTGTACATCACTTTGGCGGTGCTGTCGGTGATGCGGCGGTCTATTCCCTCACGTCTACGCCATTCTTCCATAATAATTCCGCGTTCTTTTTCAACGTCGGCGGGCTGTATCTTGATGCCGTGACACCAATCTTTGAGCAGCAAGTACATCTTGCCCATCAGCTGTGCGTTGGCTGTTGGCACGTTGTGTACGGCATAGCGCGTATCGTCTACGCCTGTAAAGGCCTCGAAGTCGGTAAGCCCGTTGGCTTTAAGGAAAGCCATAACGCCCCCAGGGAAGTTGTCGGTGGCATTAAAGGCCAAGTGTTCCAGCGCGTGAGCCAAACCCGTTTGGTTGTCGGCCTCGTTCACTGCCCCCACGTTTTGGTAAAGATAGAACTGTGCCTCGCCAGGTGTTGAGCCGTCGTTATATATATAATAGGTAAGCCCGTTGGGCAACTTACCCGTTCTTAGTACCTCGCTTTGGGCGTAGGCCTGTTGTGCCAAGCCGATAGTGGCAAGGCACAACATGGCCGTACGCATACGTCGCGTTAGGTTTCTTAGCGTTGTGTTCATACGAACTTACTTTTCTAGTAGCTCCAAAGTGGCCAGTTTATGCTTGATGGCGTTCTGCACCATAGCTTGCGGCATCTCCATGTTCTGCATTCTTAGCGACTCGGCATAGCCTTGGTTGTAGCATTCGCGAGCCTTAGCGTAGTTCTTCAGTTCACGATACGAGTCGCCAATCATCACGAGATAGTTCACGCGTTCCATCACAGCCTCTTCGGCTTTCAAAGCTTGTTCCACCCATTCGATGGCTTGCTTGTGGTCGTCGGTCGTCAGTTTCTTGCCGGCAGCGTTGTAAAGGTCTTGTGCAGCCTTACCATAATCGGCCGGAGCAACCTTGTCGCCCATCTTTTGCAAGAGGGTTTTCATGTCGCGAATGTAGCCTTTCACGTCCTTATTCTTATAAAGGTTGTACAGCGCATCGTAGTAAAGCTTTGCCCTTTGGTAGGCGGGCAGCGTGGGCAGAGCAGCAACTTCGTATGCCTTCGCATACTCGTTCTTAATCTTTTCCACGTATTGCTTGTACTTGTCGCTGCCTTCTTTCACCAGTTCTTCGGCCCAAGCGTCGTTAGACATCACCACATAGTAGGCCGCGGGAGCACCAATGGCCGCCTTCCACGCGTCTAGGTTCTGGTTGATAAAGTCAACCATCTCTTGTTTATGCGCCTTATCGTCGTTTCCTTCAAGGTTGTAGATAATGGCGTAGTCGTCTTTGTTGATGAGTTTCGGGCCTTTCTTGGCGGCGATATAGCCCTTGTAAAGCTTTTGAATGCGCACAACCCACTTGTCGGCATCCATTCCTTCTTGCGCTGCAAGGAAGTTCGGGGCCTTCATCAGCAACTGTTGTTGCACTTCCAAGTCGTTGGGATTTTTCTTGTACTCGTCGTATAGCTGTTCAAAACTAACGCCTTCGCCGGCCACAATCTTAGCAGCCTCGAGCAAATCCTCTTTTCCCAGAGCACCAACGTTCACGCCAATGGTTCGTCCATCGGGCGCAATGAAGGCCACAGTGGGGTAAGCCTCCACCTTATATTGCTTGGCAATCTCCTTGTTTTCGGGCTTTTCGGCATCAATTTGCAAGCTGATAAAGCGCGGATTGAAGTATTCGCCCACTTCGGGGAGCGTGAAAACCTCCTTGGCCATGCGCTTACAGGGCACGCACCATGTGGCGTAGAAGTCTACAAAGAGGGGTTTGTTTTGCTTTTTAGCCTCGGCCAAGGCTTCGTTAAACGAACCCTTGAAGAACGTTATGCCTTGTTCGCCCTGTGCCTTGCATAGCAGGGCCAGCATCATGAGGGGCAATAATATCAGTCGTTTCATTATCTTTATGGGTTTTGTTGTTCAGGTTCGGGCTCGTCTACGCCAACGATGATGGTGTAGACGTCGTTAATTGTTTTCGAATGCCCTTCGTTATATACTCTTAGCGAAAGAGTGTAGCGTCCGCTGGTTGGCAGTTCGGTCACGCCTTCTTGCATCAATACAATCATACCGCCGTCTACTTTCAGCAGTCCCTTTGGGGCTAAGGCTTTAAACTTTTCAGCATCTCCGCCTTTGGTGGCCTTAACGTCGGCAAGTTCGAAATTAATGGGGTTGGTACCCGCCACTCCCTGTATACGATACGAAACCCATGGCAAGTGGTCTTTATAGCGCGGGGTGCTAGCATGGGGGTGGTGGTACACGTTGAGCGTGTCGGGGCTGAACGATGCGCCCTCCGTTCGTAGAAATCCAACGGGCATGGTGTTGCAAGCAGCCACAGCCATTGCGATGAACGCGACTGCAAAGAGCGCGCGAGTCAAATTATATATCTTCTTCATGTGTTAAAAGTCGCTTGGTCTGAAATTATAATCCATTGAATGTACCACGCCCGTGAGCGTTTGTATGTTGCATGATGCCACATGGCTCTCTTTGGAGGTGTCTAACGAAGTGAGATAAATTTGCTTTGCACCTGCGCCTGGAACGCCGCCGTATGTTTCACCGAAGGTGTACACCCAGAGTTTCTTGCCCGAAGCCATCTCAAAGGTTTCACCCCCTGTGCCAATAAGCACGTTGGGATCAGCACTTTTCTTACCTTCCTTAAATTCATCAAGCAAGATACGTTTGTTCAGGACACTGTTAAGGACGAACTTCTTGCAGTCGTCCACAGGCAATTCAGACACGGTTTTCATGCCATTGGTGTAGAGGTAGGCACGGATACTGTGATTGGTGGGGCCGAAGAAGGTGATGTTTTTTCCATAAGAACTGGTACCTTTGAATACATCTTCCAATCCTGCGCGTGTAGTCATTTCCCTTAACATGCTCCAGTTATAAGGGTCTTTGGCAAAATATTCCCACATGGTGCAGTCGTGGTTGCCGTTGGCAAGACCTGTGTCTTCGAAGTTATATTGCGTGCAACTTACTGAGATGAGGGTTAGTAAGCATGCCGCAGCGAAAAATTTAATACGTTTCATTTTCTTTCTGTTTGGGGCCACCTGTTAGGTTTGTCGCTGTGGTGACCATGGTTAGGAAATAGTGCTTGTTACACTGCTTATTCGTATCGTTGCCAATATGTTTTCTGTCTAATAAGCTTATTAATGGGGTTCCCATCCTTATCTGTCTTGGCGTCGGTAGGTAGCGGTAATCCCAAGGCCCCTCCGCGCATATCGCTTAAAGTAAGCGTGGTGAACTTGCCGATCAGTTCTTCTTTGATATAGTTGTTGCGGATGATATCGGCGTAACGAGCATCGTTCTCGGCGATGAACTCACGTTCGCGTTCGCGGAAGATGGCCTTGCGCAGTCCCTTGGTGTCGTTGGCCGATGGGTAAGTGGTGGCTCCAGCACGCTGACGAATAACGTTGAGGTCGGCAATGGCCTGCGCCTCGTTACCCAACTTAGCGGCACACTCGGCGCGAAGTAGGTAGAAGTCGGCCAGTCGCCAGTACACATAGTCGGCATTTATTGAACGATACCTCTTTCCTGAGGGTTCGGTTTGGTCGGGATCCATCACTGCTGTGCGGAACTTATAGGGTATGGCGTAGTTTCGTCCGTTAACAACGTGAGGTGTTTCAATTTCATAGAAGAATGCTTTACGTCGTAAATCGCTTGCGTCGGGATACATTTTATCGATCGTTTTCTTGTAGAGCTTAAACTTTGGACGTTCTGCAATGTCGGCTACTTTTTGGTTTTCGTCTACTGGCCAACAAACAAACGCTTCCGCAACCTTGTTTGGTGATGAAGTTTCATTCGAGCGCGCTTTGTCAAAGAAGAGACTGAATATAGCTTCGGGATTGGATCTGTCGGGAGCGGAGAGGTATTGACAAAGCTCCTCTGGCGTGCTACATAGGGTATAATTACCTACTTTCTTGTCTATGAGCATTGTGGCATACTCCATCGATTTAGTGTAAGCCGCTTGCGCATCGCCCTCTAACTTCAACAGTTCGATGATGCTTCCTTTCCACGCGTAGAGATGTGCCAGCAGTGCTGCGCATGTTCCTTTTGATGCAGTTTGCCTGTGGGTAATGGGTGTTCCGTCCATCTTGCGCAACTTGTCGTAGGTGGGCAGCAGATTGAAAGCCTTTGTGGCATGGTCGATGGCCGTGTTTATCACATCCACTCGTGAGGAGGTGGTGTACTCTTTTATAACAATAGAGTTTTCGGTGATAACAGCGTCGTCGAAACGTTGTGCCAAGAGAAAGTAAGAAAGCCCCAAGCCAAATTCTGCCTGTCCCATATAGTGGTTGCGACGGTCGTCTGTGAGGTTCTTGGTTCGGTGGATATTGTCGAGTACGAGGTTAGAAACAAACACGATGTCGTAAAGCTCTTTCCACGATTCGTTTTGTGAAATAACCATTTTGGGGTTCCATCTACGCAGCTCCATGCCATATTGCAAGGTGTCGGCAAACATTCCCACGGTGCTAAACGTAATGTTGTTGCCCACGTTGGTATTGATAAAATACTCTATAGTGGCGGTAACGGAGTTCAGTCCGTCTTCGTTTTCAAACGAGTTGCTGTATGTTTGCGCGTTCTCAGGTAGCAGATCTAGGTTGCAAGCCGTTAATGTGCATGCCAAGAACAACGATGCTATACTTATTTTCTTCATCTTTTTAGAATTTCACGTTGATACCAAATGTCAGCTTACGGTTTAATGGATATTGTGAACCATCGTCCTTACCCGTATATGGGTTGATGACTTCGGGGTCCAAGCCAGAGTAGTTGGTGAGCAAGAAAAGGTTCTCGCCAGAGAGGTATACGTTGATGCTCTTAAGGAATTTGGACTTGAACCACGTTGCAGGAAGTGTGTAGCCCAACACCAGTTGTTTCAATCTGAGGAAACTGATGTTCTCGATGTTCGAGTCTATATTGCCATCGAACTGTCCTAGATATCCAGGGTCGGCAAACTCCAAGGATGGTTTGGTGGCGTTGGGGTTATTCTTGCTCCAATATTCGTTGGCTCGGAAGTGTCCCATTAAGGGACCAACACCTTTATTAAAGGCAAAGGCGCCACCCTGAACCAGGTTCAGCACCTTGCGCCCAAGCACATAACTGAAAAGCAGGTCTACGTTAAAGCCTTTCCAATCGAGGTGTCCGTTGATACCACCATAGGCTGTGGGCAGGGTGCTCCCCGCATAATATAAGTCGCTGTTGTCTATCTTACCATCCTTGTTTTGGTCCTTAATCTTCCTTCCGCCCACGCGCAAAGGGTAGTTAGGATTGCCGAAGTAGAGCGGCATTCGTGCTCCCGTCTGACTGTAGTGGTAAGGTATTTGGCTCTCATCTTTCACTATTCCCTCGTCTTGGAAGGTGTAGATTCCGTATACAGGGCGTCCCAACACCTTGTCGTTGAGGTCTTCGCCGTTCTGGGTCTTACGGAAAAGGTTGCGGTTATGCGATATGTTGAGACCCACACTCAGGTTAAGGTCTTTGCTACGGATAAGGTCGGCTTGCACGTCGAACTCAATACCTTCATTAGATATGGCTGAAACGTTGTTCCAAACCTTGTTTGAATAGAAAAAGTTGCCTGGAAGATAGGTTTGCATAAGCAGATTGCTAGAGTACTTATAATAGTAGTCGAGTTTGAATTTCAGTCTATAATCCAGCACTTGCAAGTCGAGTCCGAAGTCGTATTGATCGCTCTTTTCCCAGGTAAGGTGTGCATTGCCCATTTCTGAGGGAATAAGTCCTGATTTGCCGTCAAACACATTGCTTTCCGACATCACACCCAATGCGAGGTAAGGCTCTTGGAATTTCTGTCCCGAACGTCCCCACGAGGCGCGCAGTTTAGCAAAACTGAGCCACCAAAGTTTCTTCATGAAACGTTCTTCGCTGAATGCCCAACCCAAGCCCACTGAGGGGAAAGTGCCCCAGCGCACTTTACTGCCAAAGACGGAAGACCCATCACGGCGAACAGAAAACTCACCTAAATACTTCTTCTTGTAGCCATAGGCTGAGCGTCCAAGGAAACTTAGCAAGGCCTGTTCTTCCTTGTTAGAGTCGAAATTTCTGGCAGGTTTGGCTGCTCCACTAATGTCTTTGATGAGGGTGGGCCATCCCTCGCCTACGTATTTCACTTGATTCGTGGGGCCCCCTTTACCCCATCCGCCAATGCTTTGCAGCAAATCATAGTTGTAGGTAACGCCTGCCATCAGCTCCAACTTATGGGTTTGAGGCAACGGCACATTGTATATGGCAATATTCTCGGTTTGAAGGTTGGTTATTCCTACATTTGTTCCACGAGCTTCGGATAGGTTGTCCTGCATCAGATAGTTGGGGCGGAAGATGTAAATGCGCGTAAAGTAGTGGTCTATCGATGCCGTGGAGGTAAACCTTAGCCCCTTTATAGGCGAATAGTTCAGCCCTCCATTCAAGCGCAGGTTGTAGTTGGAGTTGGTTTGGTCTACATCGCGCAGTTGCTTTACAGCATCGCGTTCCGCTGTACTCCCCTTACCTGGCAGCACGCTTGGTGTTTGCTTGGGGTCGAAGGTAAGCCCCTGTACACGCCCGCCGTTCGAACCAGCACTTTGGTTGGTGTAGGCCATGTTCACACGTACAAATACATCGAGCTTGGTAGAAAGCTTAAAGTCGAGGTTTGTAAGCAAACTGTAACGGCGGAAGTTCGAATTAATCATGATACCCGTTTCATCATACACGCCAGCGTTGGCCATGTAGCGCATGTTTTCGGTTCCGCCAGATAGTTGCACGTCGGCTTTTGTAACGCGTCCCAGCCTGAAGGCGTACTTCCACCAGTTCGTTCGGTTGTTGTAGAAACTGTTCAGTGAGTCTTGTGCGATGGCACCCATCTTGCTATCAGGATCAACCACCTTACCGTTTCGCCAAAGGTAGTCCATGCCGCCATCAAGGTCGGCCTCCCATGGCCAAGTGTCAATGTAGTCTTTAGGCATCACAATGCGGTCGTTGTTAGCATCGTAGTGCCCCGTACGATATGCTTTGGCCAGCATGTTGGCGATGTCTCGTTCGGCCTTTCCAATCGTTTGTTTGGGCGTTGCGGGCAACCACGACATCGATTGTGATACGTTTACTTGTATTTCATTGCGTCCGGCTTTACCTTTTTTGGTGGTGATAAGTATCACACCATTGCCCGCACGCGAACCATAGAGCGATGCCGAGGCTGCGTCTTTCAGCACTTGCACGCTTTCGATGCTGGAAGGGTCCAACCCGGCAAGGGCGTTAATGCCTCCCATGTGTTCGGGATCGTTGGCCACGGGCACGCCGTCTACTACGTAAAGTGGCGTTCCGTCGTTTACACCTTTTTGGTTAAGCGAGCTAAATCCACGTATGGTTACCTTCGAACCGCCACCACCTGGCGAGCCAGACAGATTGGTTACGTCTACACCAGCAATGCGTCCTTGCAGCAAGTTTTCAAGACTAGGCGAGGGAACCTTCTGTAAATCCTCTGCATTTACCGAGCCAATGGCTCCCACTTGCTCGCGTGTGTTACGCTTGCCATAGGCAATGACGGCCACTTCGCCCAACATTTTTTCCGACGAAGGCAGCAGTACGCTCAATTCGCGGCGTGCATCATACTTCACGGTCTTGGTGTCGAAACCCACGCTCGATATGGTTACGTTGCCCTCTTGGCGGTCTACTTTCATGGTAAAGTGCCCGTCTAGGTCGGTGGTTGTGCCTTGTGTAGTGCCTTTAATCTGCACGGTAGCAAACGAAACGGGCTGTCCGTCCTTGTCTTTCACAAGTCCTTTAAGCGTAAAAGCCGTTTCTTTGTGTTGTTCCATGCGATAGACATTGATTTTCTTTCCGTCTACATTGTAGGCGAAAGCGGTTTTGGCCAGCAAGCTTTGCACAGCTTGCAGGGCATCTACGTTTTCAAAAGAGATAGTTACCGTCAACGTGTCGTTTCGCACATCGTCGGTGTAAGTTACTTCGTAGTCGCCTTGTCGCCCCACGAAATCGAGGATACTGGCTAGCGGCTTGTCCTTAAACGATACCGAGATACGCTTGCCCTGGGTCTGGGCTATTGCCTCGGTGGGTAGCAGCATGGCCAAGGCCAGAGCTCCCAAGAACACTGCAAGTAGATAGCGTTTCAGATGTATTGCCATACAATTAGTTTATAAAGAGTGATGATAAAATGAAATACTGGTAAAAATTATATTTGAAATTACTGTCTTTGGCTGTGCTGTGCCCATATAAACGGCGCGTTGCACATTTCTACTTTCAAGGCGGCAAATATAGTAAAAAAACTGCATAAAAATCAGTTCGGAGCAAAAATCTTCTCCGTTTTTACCTTTTTTCACACCCAAAGACGTACTTTTTTAACAATTAAAGGCTCGTAAAGTAGATATAAAACAGATAATTTGTGCAAACGATTGGCATGCTGTGAACATGCAATTTAGCTTTTGCGATAGGCAAGTTTTACGTCATCAACGCCGATATTGCAGCGATATGGGCGATAAACGGGATGTAAACGCTACTTGTTTTGCAACGCTATATGGCGAAACCGTCTTGACTTTTAATGTTTCTATAAATTAAGAGAGGTCTATTGTCTTTGTGATGCCAGCACACGACAAACACGCCGCTCATGTACGAAGCGTAGAACAAAGATGCGATAAAATATGAAGTTCTGCCGCATTTGTCTGTGGCAAAACGTGGTTGTGTATTAAAAAGGTAATCTGGTGGAAGGCATTTCAACCCCTTCTTTACAAGTTGAAAGCATCTTTCCGGTGGCACATAATGAGGTAAAAGTAAAGACGACTTCTTTATGTTTCTTATGTTCTTATGTAAGATGTACGCATTTAGGTCGCAATACGAAAAGATGAACGATTAACTCGTTCACTTATAATGAGGAAAACGTAAAGCGCACTTCTTTATGCTTCTTATGTTCTTATGTCAAAATGGACGTATTTAGGTAGCAATACGAAAAGATGAACGACTACCCCGCTCACTTATTCCCTCGTCAACTTGTTAACTTGCCTACTCGTCAACCTACCAAACTTTGTCAATTTTTCAGCAAGAATTTTAACACTATGAGTGTTCTTTTTGCCGCCAATCGCCAACCTTGCTGCAAAAAATCGATTCTCGCGAGGGTTTGTTTAGGTGCAAAAAGGGGGTGGTTGTACATGCAGGCAAAATGAATTTTTATTTAAACTGACCGCCACTAACACCCATTTTTTTGCGATTTGTAGCGAAATGCAGTGCGTTTTGCCGCTAAATGCAGTGCAATATGGTGCAAAACGCAGTGCGTTTTGGTGCTAAATGCAGTGCGTTTTGATGCTAAATGGAGTGCGTTTTGGTGCTAAATGCAAGGTGAAATGGTGCTAAATGCGAGACGAAAAGCATAAAAATCCACTGCAAATGGTATAAACAAAACCTTTTGGAACCATGAGGTACATGGCCGAAAGGGGCAAAATAGTGGTTAAAAAGTAGGTTTTTAGGGGCTAAAAGTGGGTAATTGGACCTGAAAAATACGGGCTGGCAAGCAAACTAGAAAGGTAAAATGGTGCTAAATGCAGGTCTTATCCTTGAAAATAGACAAAACAAAAGACGTGAAAGGCACAAAACTATGGCAATTTACCTACGTTTAAGCCTATATTTTCGCTAGAATGGTGCGAAAATTAGAGTGGTATTGTAAAATAAAAATAAGATTTTTAGGTTTGCGGTTTTGTGAGTTGTTTTGAGTTAGTTAGTTTGTAAGTTGATGATTTTTTTTGAGTTGATGGTTTGTCGGTTGGAGAGTTAGTGAGTTGACGTGTGTGTGAATTTATGAGTTGATGGGTTTATAAGCTTGTGAGTTATTTGAGTTTGTAAGTAGTTTTGGTGCAAAGTGCAACCGTTATCCTTTGGAAATGGCATCGAAAAGGCGTTGTTCGGCGGTGGCAATGAGGTTGGCATCGTCGAAATGATGCTGGTATTTTAAGTCGAGAAAGGCGCAGCGAAGAGCAAAGAGCAGGCGCACACGCTTGCCAGAACCTGCCGTCCAGGTTGCCAACTCGTGCATCTGCTGTGCATCGCAACGCCCCAAGAGGTATTCTTCAATGTTTAAATTCTTAATAGTCATGCTTATTATACAAGAGAGAGTTGTGCAACATGTAGTTACTCTGCACGCATAGGCCACACAGATGTGGGCACGGATGCGCGCATTTTCTACATTGCCCTATTATCATTACAACCTAGAAGGCAAAACAACTTAAAAAGAAATACAGGAACAGCCAGCTTACAGACTTCAACCCTTACCCCCAACAGAGCCTCACCCCCAACCACTCTCCAAGGGGAGAGGGGTTGGGGGTGAGGCCGGTTGTTGGTGATGCCGGTAGTGGTGCTGTTACTTCTTCCTTACCTATTTCCTTACCGCGTTACTGGCGTTAGTTCCACATCAAACAAGGCTTTTTCTTTCACCACATGCGTTTCGGTGCGATAGCCGGCGAGGGCGAAATGGAGGACGGAACCAATGCGGGCGGAGAGCGAATACTCGCCGCGAGCGTTGGTTTGCGCCGTCTTTCCGTCGGCCGTTACCTTTACGCCAACTAGCGGAAAGGCCTGAACGTTGCGCACTATGCCTGCAATGCGGATGGTTTTGCTTGTGGTGGGCGTGGCCTGCGGTGTGCGTTGGGTGTTTGTTTTAAACGTTGTGGGCGCGCTGTTGACAGACTTCTGTTGGGCGACGGGCACCACGGTGAGCGTGTCGCGAAGGCGGATGTCGGCCGAGGAGGCACCAACAAGCAACTCGAATTGCCCTGGTTCTACCACGCGACGCATGTTTCTATCGTGCAAAAACAATTCGGCGATGGGCAAACGAAGGGCGAAACGTTGTTCTTTCTCTGGGCCAATGGCGGCCTTGTGGAAAGCGTAAAGCTGCTTTACGGGTGTGGCAACCGAACTTTTAAGGTCGCGAACGTAAAGCTGGGCCACCTCCATAGCCGCGCGCTTACCTGTGTTGCGCACCACGAAACGCACCTCCACGGTATCGGTTTCTACGGCCGTGCGACTGGAAAGTTGCAGCGCGCGATAGGCGAAAGCGGTGTAACTAAGGCCATGACCGAAGGCGTAGGCAGGGTAAGGGTCGGAAAAAACGTAGTCGCGCCCAGGCTTTTCGGGCGTGCCTTTCTTGTTGTAATAGCCCTTATCTGTGGGCAAGGCGTAGTAATATACGGGCAGTTGACCCACGCTTTTGGGGAGCGACACGGGCAAACGACCCGATGGCGAGAACTCGCCGAAGAGCATTCGGGCCAACGAAAGGCCTGCTTGTTCGCCGCCATACCATTGCACAACCAATGCACCAACACGATGTCGGGAACTCTCCATTATCAAAGGCCGACCTGTTACCAGCACAACTACCAGCGGTTTGCCCAAGGCCACGAGGCTATCAACAAGCTGTTGTTGCGCACTGGGGAGGGTAAGTTCGGACAAGTCGTAGCCTTCGCCACTGGTAGATGGTTGCGAGGCGCGCGCCAACAGCATGCTTTGCGTGCCCACAACCGCGATGGTGAGGTCGGCTTGGGCGGCAAGGCGAAGGGCATGGGGGATGGAATCGGTCTTGGGCGAGTAGTAGTCGCAACCGCGTTCGTAGTCTACCTGCACGCCTTTGCCCTGCAAATACTGGCGAATACCAGCCAAAGGCGTGATGCCGTTGCGGTTGTCGGCCGTCCACGAATAGTCGCCAAACTGCACTTGATTGGCGTTTGGGCCCACCACGGCGATGCGTTTCAGCCTTTGGGCGTTAAGTGGCAGCAGGGCATTGGGGTTTTCGAGCAACACCAAACTCTCGTCGGCCAACTGCCTAGCTGTGGCCACGGCCGCTGCGGTGTGTATGGCTTTGCGCCAGTTAAGGGTGTCGGGGCGGGCGTCTTCAAATAGTCCTGCGGCTAGCTTTGTACGCAAAACGTTAGCCGCAGCACTGTCTATCAGTGCGGCATTGAGTTCTCCTTCGGCTACCAACTGCTTGGCCGTGCGATAATAATCGCTACCCGCTTCGAGGTCTACGCCTGCCTCGATGGCCTGTTTAGCAGCCTCGCGTTCGGTTTCGGCCGTGTGATGGAAGTAGCGCAGCATAGGAACCGAGCCCCAATCGCTGTACACATAGCCGCGGAAACGCAGACTATCGCGCAGCAAATGGCGCATGAAGAAGGGCGAGGAGGTGATGGCCTCGTTGTCGTAAGCACTGTAACAGTTCATCACCGAGCCGGGAAGGGTGTGTGAGATGACGTGGGCGAAGGGACGAACGAAAACATCGAACAACTCGCGACGGCCGCCTTTCACCGATGCGAGGTTTAGTCCGCCTTGCGGTGTGCCATGCGCCACGAAGTGTTTCAGCGTGGGAATGCACCCCGTTTGCTGAATGCCCGTGGCGTAGGCCAAGCCCATTTGTGCCACAAGCAGGCGGTCTTCGCCGAAAGTTTCTTCCACCCGGCCCCACCGAAGTTCGCGTGCAAGGTCGAGATCGGGCGCAAGTACCTGCCTTGCACCTATGGCGCGCATCTCTTGGCCCACGTGTTGGGCCATGCATTGAATGAGCGGGGGGTTGAAAGTAGCCCCTTGTGCGATGGCTTGGGGAAAGATGGTGCAGCCGTCTTGCACGGCTCCGTGTATGCCTTCGAGCACGGGAATGAGCGGAATGCCCAGTCGGGTGCTGTCCATAGCGTGGCGTTGGATGGTGGAAACGGCCGCTAGATATTGTGCCGAGGAGTAAGGGAAGGCCTCGAAACAGCCGAAACTAAGTCCGTCGGTGTGGTTGGCGCACAGCTTTTGCAGGTTAACCATGCCGTTATCGTTATAGTGTTTGGCGTGTATGTGGCGTGTTTGGGCCAGTTTTTCGTCGAGGGTCATCCGTGGTAGCAGGTCGTTTAGTCGCGTTTCTACGTCTAAACTGGCGTTCAGGTAAGGCGGAACGATGGTTTGCAACACGCGTTGGGCCATCTGCACGGCATCGCCTTGGGGCTTGGTGTTGATGGGTTGGGGCGTGTTGGCCCAGCGTTTTTCCATGTCGAAAAAGTCGATGGCAGGCGGATTGCCCGTGCCGATGGTGGCTTGCAAGCCGCGGAAAAAGGCTTGCCAACGCGGAAGATAATAGGTGGAGAGCATGCCTGCCCACTCCTTGTTGGCATAATCGTGCACCTTTGTGGCGGGGTCGTCGGG
>CAUPVH010000004.1:0-14174 GCA_963514635.1 uncultured Prevotella sp.
CAACATCCCTACACAGTGCAATGAGTCGCTGGTTGCGGCATGGAGCATACTTCCTGCCGACCTTCGGCAACGTGTGGGCGAGCTGTTGAGGTTCGATAAAACGGCGAAAACGGGCATGCCGCAAATGCTAACGGGCGAAGAATTGCGCCAATGGTTGGAGAAAGAACTCGTTACCGAGCTGCTCGATATGCGCTTCCGCCGTTTCTTTGTGGAATGCGGATGTATCGACTTGTTCAATCCGATGGAGGAAATGCCGGCCGAAACGGTTACTTATCCGTTTACCAAACGTAACAGAAACATTGTAACGGCCTACATCAGAGCCTACGAAGATGCCGAGCAAATGATTGAAATCATTAACGGCAGCCGCGAGGTTAGCGCCGCTTACTATAAGGGAAAAAGCTATGCGCCAAACGATTTGCCTACCGTTGAACACAGCCATTATATGGAACGGATGCTGCCGAAGGTGAAGAACGTGTATCGAGAGATTTACACTTACCTGCGCAATGGCAGCCGTGGAACGGAGGTTCAAGGGCTATACGAACACCTTTTTGCGCTCAACAAGCGCATTGAGGCCTATCAGCAGGCTATCATTAAGCCGGCGGAAAAGATGGTGGAAAAGTGGAACAGCAGTAATAAGGAAGACAAGGACGAGGCGCAGCTCTTGCAAGGATACGAGCGTCTACTGGCAGAATTGCACGACATGATGCCTACAACGCTGCGCATGTTAAGCGAAGAATTGCATGCAGACGAGACTTGTGCAGACCTATACAGACTGTCGATACAAGCAACACCACCTAAGATAGGACTGGATAGCGACGCGCAAATGAAGGAGATTAACACGTGCCTGTCGCTGCTCTCGCCCTTCCTAGAACTGTTACAACAGCAGTATGCCGAGCTTAAACTGGCTATTGGTAGGATTGCACAAGCAGAAGAGGAGGTGGAATTGGTGCAGTAGAAGGGGGATAACGTTTACCCTTTACACCCAACTTCCTTTACTCCTTTCTCCTATAATATACGATAATCTTTGGCGCAACTTTGCTGTACGCCATACCATAAAATGCACTACTGAGGTAGAAGGATGGCTCCGGCCATCCTTTTTTGTTGCTGTTAATTTGCATATATGGTTTCTATACCCTAACTTTGTAAGTCCTTTGTGGCTCTCACAGCCTGTTGAATTGCAGACTATAACGCCACAAGTACTTGATTTTAAAGATATTAAGTATCGCAAAAGAATATTGCGAGCTCTACATATAACAATAGAAAGAGGCCATATTATGACCTCTCATTTGTGCATGCGCGTACAAATCGACATGTGCAAACTACAAAAGGCGATTTAGATAAGGCTAAATAGGCTAGGGATAGCCGTCAGGTTGACAAGGCAGTAACTAGCTAGATAGACAACAAGTAAGGCCTAACTAGTACATTAGTTCTTGCGGAACTAAATTGATAGATAACAAAAACTGCTGGATAACTAGGCAACAACTGGCTATAATACGCGTTGAAACGGGTATAACTAGCATGCTGTCACCCTCCATCAAATCGCGATGCAACACTCTGTAAATTCATAAAATCAAGTACATACAGCAAATAACAACATGATATTCAGATACGATGTCCTCGTCATTGGAGGCGGTCATGCGGGCTGCGAAGCTGCTCGCGCCGCGGCAAAACTTGGTGCCAAGACCTGCCTTATCACAATGGACATGAACAAAATAGCGCAAATGAGCTGCAACCCGGCCGTGGGCGGCATTGCCAAAGGGCAGATAGTGCGCGAAGTTGACGCGCTGGGCGGTGAAATGGGAATTATTACCGACTCTACGTCTATACAGTTCCGCATGCTCAATAAAGGCAAAGGGCCTGCCGTTTGGAGTCCGCGGGCGCAATGCGATAGGGCTAAATTCATCACTAAATGGCGCGAAACGCTCGATTATACCGAAGGATTGGACATCTGGCAAGACCAAGCCGACGAGCTGCTTGTAGAAGATGGCATGGCCGTTGGCGTGCGAACGCTCTGGGGTGCGGAGTTTCGGGCCAAGAGTATTGTGGTAACGGCTGGGACGTTCCTTAACGGATTGATGCACGTTGGCAAAGTGCAGATACCTGGCGGACGTTGTGCCGAGCCTGCTGTTTACAGATTTAGCGAAAGCATCGCACGTCATGGCATCACCGTTGACCGAATGAAGACGGGCACGCCTGTAAGAATTGATGCGCGCACGGTGCACTTTGAAGAGATGGAAAGGCAAGACGGAGAGATTGATTTCCACCAATTCAGCTACATGCCCACACCCAGAACGCTAAAGCAATTGCCCTGCTGGACCTTCTATACCACGCAAGAGGCGCACCAAGCATTGCAAGCGGGCATTGCAGATTCGCCCCTTTTCAACGGACAAATCCAAAGCACGGGACCGCGTTATTGCCCTAGCATCGAGACAAAGCTCGTTACCTTCCCCGACAAGGAGCAACATCCGCTCTTCCTTGAACCCGAAGGCGAGAACACAGCAGAGATGTATCTCAACGGTTTTTCGTCGAGCATGCCCCTCGATGTGCAGCTAAACGCCCTGCGAAAGATTCCCGCACTACGCGACGCCAAGGCTTACAGACCTGGCTATGCCATAGAATACGATTACTTCGACCCCACGCTACTACACGCTTCCCTCGAATCGAAAGTGGTGAAGGGCCTTTTCCTTGCGGGGCAAGTTAATGGAACCACGGGCTACGAAGAGGCCGCCGGGCAAGGTCTTGTGGCAGGAATTAACGCCGCCATTGCTTGCAACGGGGGCGAGCCTTTTGTGATGAAACGGGACGAAAGCTATATTGGCGTGCTGATAGACGACCTTACAACGAAGGGCGTTGACGAGCCTTACCGCATGTTTACCTCGCGTGCAGAATACCGAATACTACTCCGTCAAGACGATGCCGATGCGAGATTAACCGAACGGGCTTATCAAATAGGACTGGCTACAAGGGAGCGTTTCGACCATTGGATGGAGAAAAAACAAGGCATTGAACGCATAATTAGCTTTTGCGAAACAACAACGGTGAAGGCTAACGACATCAATGCGGCACTTGAACGCTGGGGAACGACACCCCTAAATGGTAGTGCAAAACTAGCCGACCTTATCGCTAGGCCACAGCTAAACGTGCTGGCCCTTGCCGATGCAGTACCCCAATTAAAGGCTGCCATTGAGCAAACGCCGAACAGGAAGGAGGAGATTGTAGAGGCCGCAGAAATAAAGATGAAGTATAAAGGCTATATCGAACGCGAGAAAATCGTAGCAGATAAGATGCGCCGCTTAGAAAATATCCGCATCAAAGGACACTTCAATTACGAAGAACTGCACGAAATCTCCACGGAAGGACGGCAAAAATTGGCGCGCATCAACCCTGAAACGTTGGCACAGGCCTCACGGATACCAGGTGTTTCACCAAGCGATATTAATGTATTGCTCGTGTTGATGAACAGATAAAGCCACATCCTTGGATGAAACCTCGTGTGGAGTAAGGCGACGAACACAAGCGAAACCTGGGGACTAGTGCGACGATTTAAACGCCGCAATGCTTATTTAAGCAGCAGGGAAGAACAAAATACGTCAAGGATATAAGGCGTAAACGTTCCGAAACAACAGAGCCAAGGAGGAGCATCGTTTGGCTATATTCCCCCACCCTAGCAAGTCTTCGCCAGCAAAGTCTGAACAAAAGCAGAACGAAAAACAATCACCCAAAGCGCACACCATATATATAGGAGCGCACAAAGGGCGATGAAACGGAAGGCAAAAACAAAGCCAACGCAAGCCCTTACATAAAGAAGTGTTAGACGTTTGGCTTAAACAGAGGATTGAAAGAGAAATTAAAACGCGCGGACACATGAAGTATTACTCGAACCAACATGCGTTCCACGTGAAACAATTAATATAAAAATAGAAACATAACTTACTGTAAATGAATAACAAACTATTGATGGACAATCTGCGTTGTATACCAGATTGGCCGAAGAAAGGGGTGAACTTTCGCGATGTAACAACGCTGTTCAAGAACCCCGAATGTATTAAAGTAATCACGGACGAAATGTGCGAGATTTACAAAGACAAAGGAATCACGAAGATTGTAGGCATAGAATCGCGCGGTTTCGTCATGTCATCGGCCGTAGCCATCAGGCTAGGGGCAGGCATTGTGCTTTGCAGAAAGCCCGGAAAGCTGCCTTGCGAGACCGTACAAGAAAGTTATAACAAGGAGTATGGCACCGATACGATCGAGATACACAAAGACTCGATAAGCGAAGACGATGTAGTTCTACTCCACGACGACTTGCTTGCAACGGGTGGAACGATGAAGGCAGCATGCGATTTGGTGAAGAAGTTCAACCCCAAGAAGATTTACGCCAACTTCATTATCGAGCTTGTAAACGAAGATCTCAACGGTAGAGCCGCCTTCGATAAAGACATAGAGATTTCAACACTCATACAAGTATAAGGCTGCACAAGCGAAATAAACCGCATTAAACGGTACTATGCAGCGTGCAACTGGCCTTAACGCGAACAACGAGAATACCTTAAACTTACCACACGCCACATCATGCGTTGGAGAAAGACAATAAGGCGTTCTCGTTTTGGCTTTTAATTGGAACCTGGTGCGCAGTTGAGGGTAAGCGAAAGAATGTAAGCAAAGGACGAAACGCAACGTATTAAACCGCGAACAAAACGACGAAAGGCTGAATCAGGCATAGATAACGTTTTATATAAACACTGCTAATTCAGAGGATGGGGCAGACTAAGACCACATAGGAACAAGAGAAGGCGACTAGAAGCGAGGGAAACAAGGGATAGGAATGGGAGGAAACAGGGATAAGAGCGAAAGGGAACAAGGGATAGGAGCGAAAGAAAACAAGGAATAGAAGCGAAAGAAAATGGGGCATAGAAAGAAAAAGCAGAAGGTAAAAGCGGTAAGCCGTAATCGCAACATGCTGTGAAAGGAAAGGAGATCAGCACAAGCAGCAAGCCTTTCAAATAAGACAAAGGGGGATAAGAACATACAGGAGGGCGGACAAAGAGGAGCTTATTGCAAGTTGCTACTTTCGAAATAAGAGGTCGCATAACCATCAACAACGTCTCTACTTCCCTACCCTATCTTTGCGACACGCAAGCAATACATTACGGGCGCGGTTCAGAGTTGGAGGCAACAACCCACACAACCCTAGCTCAACCTAAGAAAGGAAAGCAGTACGGCAAAAGGGAAAGAAACTGTAAGGCATAAAGGAAAGCAAGGGTACAGCATAAAAGGAAAGCAGCGGTACGACATAAAAGAAACGAACACTAACGCTTGTGTTTCACGTGAAACAACAAAACGTGCAAACACTAGTATACAACGGGATTTCGAACTATGACAAAAGAAGAAAACGAAAGACGATTGGCGCATTTGAAGAGAATCGTATTGAGCCTGCCAGACAAACCTGGCAGCTATCAATTCTACGACGAACAACACATTATTATATATGTGGGCAAGGCCAAGAACTTAAAAAGCAGAGTATCTTCTTACTTCCATAAGGAAGTAGATAGATTTAAAACGAAGGTTTTGGTAAGCAAAATCTTCGACATCTCATACACTGTTGTAAACACAGAAGAGGACGCCTTACTGCTCGAAAACAGCCTTATTAAGAAATATAATCCACGCTATAACGTATTACTTAAAGACGGAAAGACCTATCCCAGCATCTGTATAACCAACGAACTTTATCCGCGCATCTTCAAAACACGTACAATCAACAAGAGGCTTGGCACCTACTATGGACCATATAGCCACGTTCCCACGATGGTGGCACTACTCGAACTGATTGGAAAGCTATACAAACCGCGCACTTGCCACTTCCCTATCACACACGAAGGCATAGAGATGGGCAAGTATAAAGCATGCCTTGAATACCATATACACAACTGCGACGCGCCTTGCGTAGGCAAACAATCGTGGGAAGACTACCAAGAAAACATCCGCCAAGCACGCGAAATATTGAAAGGAAACACGCGCGAAGTACGCAAAATGCTGTACGAGGAGATGCTAAAAAAGGCAGAAGAGCTGAAATTTGAAGAGGCAGAGGCACTCAAAAAGCGGTACATTCTGCTTGATAACTACTGTGCAAAGAGCGAAGTTGTTAGTTTTAGCATCGCCGATGTGGACGTTTTCAGCATCACAGACGACGAATTTAACCGCACGGCCTTTATCAATTACCTGCACGTAAAGAACGGAACGGTGAACCAAAGCTTTACTTTCGAGTATAAAAGAAAGCTAGACGAGAGCAACCAAGACATCCTAGCATCTGCCATTCCTGAAATTCGCGAGCGTTTTGGCAGCAAAGCCAAAGAGATTATCGTACCTTTCGAGATGGAATGGGCCATGCGCGAGGCCACTTTTATTATACCACAACGGGGCGACAAACGTCGTTTGCTAGAACTTTCAGAGATGAACGGCAAGCAATATAAGTTCGACAGACTGAAACAAAGCGAGAAACTGAACCCCGAACAAAAGGCTGTTAGACTGATGAAAGAGTTGCAAACCAAGCTGCAAATGCCACGTTTGCCCTACCAAATAGAGTGTTTCGACAACTCAAATATATCAGGAACAGATGCCGTTGCGGGCTGTGTAGTGTTCAAAGGAATGAAACCCAGCAAGAAAGATTACCGCAAATACAACATCAAAACCGTGGAAGGACCCGACGATTACGCCTCGATGAAAGAGGTTGTAAGGCGTAGATATACGCGCATGATAGAAGAAGAAACACCCCTACCCGACCTCATTATCACCGACGGAGGTAAGGGACAGATGGGCGTTGTGCGCGAAGTGGTGGTAGAAGAGCTATATCTAGACATCCCCATTGCTGGTTTGGCCAAAGACGACAGGCACAGAACCAACGAACTGCACTATGGATGGCCACCGCAAGCAGTGGGTTTAGACGTAAAAAGTGAGCTTTTCCACGCGCTCACACGCATACAAGACGAGGTGCACCGTTACGCAATTAGCTTTCACAGAGACAAGCGAAGCAAGCACGCCTTGCACTCCGAACTAGACGATATAAAAGGTATTGGCCCAAAAACAAAGGCCACCTTGTTGAAAGAATTGAAGTCGGTTAAGCAGATAAAAGAGGCAACACTCGAAGTTCTTGCCCAGCATATAGGCAACGCCAAGGCACAAATTGTATTTAATCATTGGCACAACGAAACGCCCAAAGAAACGTCATAGCCCAACCAACAGAAAGCAATTGCAGCTCATCAGCATTTGCAAGCGGCTTGGTTTGCCACTAAACATTTCTACAAACACCACCTATGCCAATGCGCTTACCTTGCTATCATGTAAGGAAGAAACAAGACCCCGCCTGCTTATAGCTATTCGCAAGCAAAGAACACATAGCCGGTTGGCAACAAGCAAAGGCAAATAGCGCATCCGCTGAAAGCCTGTAGCACACCAAAGAAGTAGCAAGACAGGCAAATGCAGTATACAACTGCCTGATTATCAACGTATTGCATTGTGTCGAGATACACAAATAAGCCTTGTACAAGCAGCATATAATACGTTTACTTTGAGGAAAACTAATCGTGCAAACGAAGTTAACAAGATGAATATCAATATTTTACACAATCAACAAGGCAACAAAAAGCACTTAAAAAGGTAAAGGACACAACCCCACGATGTAATAAAATGGGGATGGCAAGCCTTAGTAGAAAGGCTTAAAACGAAAACATTTACCATTGTTAATTTAGCCATAATAATCATAATGTATTAGGTAATAGTGTTTCACCGCTTTCAAAGCAAAACTCAGGAACATATATTTTTTGGTGTGGTCAAGCAAAAAATTGAAGGTCAAAACCTCATTTTTTAATGCTTAAAGCATGGCAAAACCATATCAAATGCGGGTAAAATGGAAATCTAGAAATGTCTACTAAAACGTAATTAACTAGCTTTCAGGTAATTATAAACTGCTAAAATACGACGAAATTTGCGACCTGACGGGCAGTTGTACGCAAATAAACGATTCTCTGAGTTAATGGACGTTAACCTAAATGGGTATAATGTGAATTTATGTATAACAGGAAAAGGTGCAACTACTTGAAAAATTTCATTGAGGAAAAAACAGAAGGAAGAAAATTGAATCTGGAAGAAAGAAAACAGGAACTAAAAAAGGAGGGTAGACATAGCTGAAGAAAAAAGTGCAAGAAAATTTGAGGTGGATCGCAGAAAAGGAAGAATGCAAAAACGGTGTGGACAAAATTCAATGTGATGATTGAAAAAAGTGTGTCCCCTACTCCATCCATTGAAAATTCAGGAAATGGTAAAACGCCACGTCAACTTACAAAATGTACAAAGACTGAATATAGGTGGTGAAGAACATCAGAAAAAATAAAATGGCAACTTACCGCTTGATGGTGGCGCGAGGAGCAAATTAATAAAAGGCCATCAACAATGTAAGCCCTTGTGGTTGGTGCATAAAGGTTGGCTATACTTTGACCTAAACAATTCACTATCAGTTTTGAAAAACAATGTGTTTAGAAAGTTTGAAATACACTTAATAACTTAACAACCCGATGAAAAACCAGCCCGAACATTGTCTTCTTTTGAAAATATGTTTTAACATTATGGCTCGAATATTTCCGAGCAACAATCCTTTCGGCTGCAAAAAAGCGATTCTCGTGAAAGATATTCCCAATAAAAAGGAGGGTTGAACATAGCCTGAATTGTTTGACATAACTTTGGATGAAAATACAATCCTTACTAATCTGCGTGCGTTTTGATGCTAAATAGACAGCAATTAGCATCAAAACGCACTGCAAACTCTATCAAAACGCAGGACAATTTGCACCAAAACGCAAGGCAATTAGCACCGAAACGCATGGTAATTAGCATCAAAAAGCAAGGTAAACTGCAATGGACTGCATAAATATAACCAGCAAAAGGGAGCAATGTGTATATTCATAACTATCGATATAGATAAGGAACAGAGGTAAATCAGGCGCAGAAGTGGTTTAAAAAGCAGTTATTTGGGTGCTAAAAGCAGAGATTTTGGACTTAAAAAAATGCGAGTCTGCATCAAACTAGAAAGGCAAAGTGGTGCAAAACGCATGAGATGACAACCAAATCAAGATAAAATAGTGAAAGGTAAGGCGAAAAATTCGGGCAAATAGCAAGGTTTGAGACAATAAAATTCGCTAAAAGTGGTGAAACAAAACGCACATTTTGTAAAGTTTAAACAACATACTTAACTAAAATATTAAAAGAGAAAAAGAGAATACACGAACAACTATAAAGTTAGATTAAAACGTATAACAGCTGAAAAGGGGCGATTCAATGTAGTTGAAGATAATAATTAGACCCCAATCGGTCGTTAGACCGCTTACCTATTATTTTAGGTTGTTTCCATCGCTTCCTGTTCATCTTTCGTTTGCTTGTCGGCATCTTGCCTGTCTTATTCTTTCTACGTAGCCCGCTACGCCTTCAAGAATATAACAGGCAATATGCTCAACAATGCACAAAATCTGCACAGGCTCTAACTACCGATTTGGGTTAAATTTGAAACTGATGGCAACAAAACAACAAGGTAAACAATGCAGCGAAGCACAAAATTCGAGGGTTTGGCCGCGAATAACATCACATCAAACCATTGAACACCATATACACTGAGAACACCAAAGTAAAACAATAGAAACGAAATGGTTGCCAAACGGCAAACAATGTCTGTACGAAGACAAGGCGAAAGGAAAACAAGAAGATGCACAAAAACAAACAAAGCATAATAAAAAAGGCAAAAATAAACAATAGATGCAACATACTAACGTTAGTATTGTTAAGGTGTATTATGTAAACATCCCAGCAAGTGCGATTAGGCATAGCGACAAGCCCAGAAGTGACTTGCAGCTAAGAGAACATGCAAAATATTGCCCCACAAAGAGAGAGTTGACAACAAACAAAGCAGAAACAGAACAACAATAACATGATTGTAAGCTTATGAAAACAAAACTATACGCCATACTCATCGCAACCACCTGCCTGTTAATCGGCATTACAAATGCAAATGCCAGGGAAAAAACGTTTGGGTATAGGTGGAACATGCACTCAACAGAGACTTTTGCAAATGCAGTGATAGACTCAACCGAAAACGATACGTCGGTAATATTCGGTGTAAGGTTCGAAGAAAAAGGCAAAATAGGAACGTTAGTACCAGTATATCAGCTTGATAAGCACGGAGCAGAAGTTACGGCGAGCATCAGATATAAAACCCTAAACTGCGAAAGGGCATACATAACGCTTAACAGCATCGGTGCAGGCGAACAAATACTGAAGAGCGACACCATAGAACTACCATTGACTGAAGAGTGGAAAGAGGTTACTAAAAAGGTAAAAATAAAAGATGCCTACTTGCTCAACGTTTTCATAGAGGCCGTAGGCAGCGAACTTGCATTTAACAACATACGGGTAAGTGCCTTTAAATTGGAGGCCAACGGAGCGCAGTTAAAAAACGAAACGGCGCCCAAAAGCGACAACACTACGCTGAAAATAAGCGATGCGATAACGCTTAACGGGGTGAATTTCGGCAAGATACCCAGCGTGCAAAGTCGCATTATGGCCATCGGCGAGACCGTTCATGGCAGCAGAACATTGGGTCGCATGGCGTTCGACATCATTAAAGAGCGCATCATCAAGCAGGGCTGCAACCTGATTTTGCACGAATATCCCCTGGAATACTCGTTCTACGTAAACCGATATATCAAGAACGACCCGCGCTTTAAGCAGCAAGACATCGAGCGATATATGGAAGGCAGCCTATCTTCGGAACACACAATCGACTTCATCAAGTGGCTCAGAGCCTACAATTCTGCGCACAACAATCGCGTATCGTTCTGGGGAATAGACATCGAAAGCTTAAACATGGCAAGCAGTGTAGACCTATCCGAGTTTGTTAAAACCCTCTGTTCGAAGAGAGAAACACCCGAAACCGACTCGATTGTTAAACGTCTGTTGAACAGGGAAACCAACGAAGACGACAGCTTACAATTAACAAAGGCAGACGGCGGAGTAGGCAAATGGCTCACCGCAGACGAGCGACAAATATTGAAGTTGTGCCTACTACTAAACAAGGAAAGCAGTGAAACCTACGAACGACTTACAAATAGGGACGAAACGATGGCGAAAACTGCCAACGCGTTGATAGACATCCTAGCTGGTGATGGAGCAAAGGCAACGATTTATGGGCACTTCATACATCTGAATTACCTTGTGGGTGGCGACATGAAAGAGCTTAACAATTACTCTGCGGGGCATCGTATGAGGACGAAATACAAAGACGATTATCAGGCTATTGCCCTCTGCACATACGAAGGGAAGACACTTAACTGCTTGACCAACAAAATTATAGGCGTTGCGCAACTAGTTAAAGCACCCGAAGGCAGTATAGAAAACACCCTGCAAAGCATGGGACATAACATGGCCTACCTACCCGCCGAGCGGCTAAACAACACAGACGTGCTTACTATGAGGGTGTTGGGCAACACCAACGACAACTATCAGTTCTTCTATTTCGTACCCAAAGCGCGCGTTGATGGCATATTGTTCGTGTCGCGTTCGCAGCCCGTGGAGAAAAGTCAAGAGGTACTTAACCGCTATCTCAACTATGTAGATGCCACGGTAAGACGCTATTTAGAGAATGCGAAAGAAAAGGTAAGAAAGGTAAGAGAAAATGGTTTGAACGAATAAAAGCGGAAAAACGTTTCACGTGAAAACAATACAGCGCGTGAAAAAGTGGGGTCTACGGCGTGTAAGAACACCGATAGAGCCGATGAACAGGCAAGCAAGTAAAGGCATACGGCCTTTAACGTCGGTGCCATCTGTGGCATGTAGGTACGTGTGTACTTGTCGATGCACGCCGATTTGTCGCCCCCTTTCACCCCATTAACCTACACAGCACCAACAATCTAATATCAATCGCAACCCTAATTATTTTGCTGTTTGCGCGATTTTGGCTAATTTTGCACTACTCCAAATAAAACAACGAACAATGCGGATAGTAATCCAGCGCGTAACACGTGCCTCGGTTAGCATCGAAGGCCGCGTAGAAAGCGCCATTGAAAAAGGAATGATGGTGTTGTTGGGCATGGGATACGCCGACACCGACGACGATATTGACTGGCTTGTGAAGAAAACCATAAACCTACGCATCTTTGATGACAGCGAGGGAGTTATGAATCTCTCGGTTAAAGACGTGGAGGGAAGTATTCTTGTAGTTAGTCAGTTCACGCTAATGGCCTCGTGCAAGAAGGGCAATCGCCCCTCTTACATCCACGCGGCAAGCCCAGATGTGTCTGTTCCGCTTTACGAACGGTTCTGCCAACGCCTTTCAAAGTCGCTTGGCAAGCCCGTTTCCACAGGCGTTTTCGGTGCAGACATGCAGGTTGAATTGGTAAACGATGGGCCTGTTACCATCGTGATAGACAGCAAAGACAAATAGTTTGCGCCTACAACAAAGGTGCGCTGCCGCCAAATGTGGCTCTCTAAACAGAGATTAAAAACAAAAACAAGCTATTTGTGCCTAATCCAACTAACAGCGAAAGCCTATGGGCAAACAAGTCTGCAAACCACAAGTAAACACCTCACCACAACATGCAACAACAAAACGACAACGATAAAACACCGACGAACGAGCCGCTAACACTGGGCGGAGCGCAACAGCTGGTGGACCAATGGGTTAAACAATACGGCGTGCGCTACTTCTCGGAACTAACCAACATGGCGGTTCTTACTGAAGAAGTGGGCGAACTGGCACGCCAAATGGCACGCATCTACGGCGACCAAAGCTTTAAACAGGGAGAAGAACCTAACCTGGGCGACGAGATGGCCGACGTGTTATGGGTGCTGCTTTGCTTGGCTAACCAAACAGGAGTGAACCTCGAAGAAGAGCTAAAGCGAAACATCGAGAAGAAAACAAGGCGCGACAAAACCCGCCACATCAACAACGAAAAACTAAAAAAATAAGGAAATATGAGCGAACATAACCATCAACACGAACACCATCACCACGAAGAAGAGGTGACAAAGTACGAGAAAACCCTGCAACAATACACCATCGAGCTAGACGATGCGCAGGTGCAGCAGGCCGTTAAAACCATTATCGCCGAGAAAACACTGGCTAACGACACGCCCGAAGTAAAGAAATTCCTCTTCGGCAGCATCGAACTAACCACGCTCAGCACCACCGATTCGGACACCAGCGTAATGACTTTCGTAGACCGTGTTAACCAATTTGAAAACGCTTACCCGCAACTTCCCCACGTGGCAGCCGTGTGTGTGTACCCCTGCTTTGCCGAAGTGGCCAGCGAAACACTTGAAGTGGAAGGCGTAGAAGTAACCTGCGTATCGGGCAGTTTCCCCTCTTCGCAAGCCGTTATCGAGGTAAAAGTGGCCGAAACGGCACTTGCCGTACGCGACGGCGCAACGGAAATAGACATCGTTATGCCCGTGGGCAAGTTCCTCTCTGGCAACTATGAAGAGCTTTGCGACGACATAGCCGAGCTGAAACAGGCCTGCGGCGACAAGCCAATGAAGGTTATTCTCGAAACAGGCGACCTCAAAACGGCATCCAACATCAAGAAAGCAGCCCTGCTATCCATGTATGCCGGAGCCGACTACATCAAGACTTCTACGGGCAAAGAGAAGGTTTCGGCAACGCCAGAGGCTGCTTATGTGATGTGTCAGGCCATCAAAGAGTATTACGAAAAAACAGGCATACAGATTGGCTTTAAGCCCGCTGGCGGCATCAACACCGTGATGGACGCCATCATCTACTACACCATCGTGAAAGAAGTGTTGGGCGAAAAGTGGCTTACCAACAAGTGGTTCCGCCTTGGCACTAGCCGATTGGCCAACCTACTGCTAAGCGAAATAAACGGCGAAGAAACAAAATTCTTCTAAAAAAGAACGCTCCCTAACAACAGTAACAGCAAATGAACCCACCCGCAAGAACCTTCATCCTCGTAGCCACAACCGTGGCCGCGCTCTTGCTTATGCACCAACTGCCCACGCTTTCGATAGGCGGTACGCAGCTGCGCGAAGTAAACATACTGAGCCAAGTGTTGCCCGAAAACAATGGTAAGCAGGTAGACGTGCTGCCAACTACGCCTCCCCCCCCCATCATGGTGCAGACC
>CAUPVH010000005.1:0-13591 GCA_963514635.1 uncultured Prevotella sp.
CGGCGTTTGCAATGGCGTGTTGCTTGTAGATGGTGCAGAAAACACGAGCGATGTGTCGTTCCCGCCAAAGCCAAACGAGTTGCAAAGCACATGCCGCAGGTGCTGTTGGCGCAGCGTTTGCGCCACGGGAACGATGCCCTCGGCCATAGCATGCTGCCAATTGAGGTTGCTGGGGATAAAGCCTTGGCACATGGCCAATAGGCAAATAACGGCCTCGATGCTGCCTGATGCACTGGTGGTATGGCCTGTTCGCGACTTAGTAGACGACACGGGAGGTACCTTTTCGCCGAAAATGCTGTGCAAAGCCGCGCTTTCGCTGGCATCATTGTTGGGGGTTCCTGTGCCGTGAGCGTTCACGTAGTCGATGTCGGCAGGCTGCAAAGCCGCCCTCTTCAAGGCTTGCCGCATGGAAAGTACGGCTCCTATGCCATCGTCTGACGAGGCTGTTTGGTGGAAAGCGTCGCAAGCGTTGCCCCATCCGCTAAGCTCTGCCAAGGCCTCTACGCCGCGTTGGGCGGCATGTTCGGCCGTTTCGAGCACCACGAATGCTGCTCCTTCGCCTAGATTTAGTCCTGCGCGGGTGTCGTCGAAGGGGCGACAAGGCTCGCCGTCGAGTATCATTAGCGACCTAAATCCATTGAAATGAAAACGCGAAAGGCATTCTGTTCCGCCCACAACTACTTGCTTGAAACGCCCCGAACGCAAGAGGTTTGCCCCTAGGATAAAGGCGTTTGCGGCCGACGAACAGGCCGTGCTGCATGTTGTTACGTAACCGAACGGGCCTACATTCTGCACCATCTCTTGGGTAGAGCGGCCGCAATCGCCCAGCGCATTGTTGCTTTGGGCCGCGTTGAAGTGGCGTTCAACGCAGTCCATATCGGCCACTGTGGTGCCCGAAACCAGGGCAACATCCGCCAATTGCTCGCTGTTGATGCCTGCCATTGCCAACGCCTCGCGCAAAGCTAGCGTTCCAAGGAGCATCGTTCGCGAGGTGTTTGCCGTGCAAGGCACGCCCAGCCGCTGGGCCAACTGCTCGTTAGAGAGCTTTACTTCGCCCACGGGCATCTGCCGATGCTGGGTTTCCAGAAAGCGAACAGGTGCGATGCCGCTGGTGTCGGCCAACAAAGCATGCGCCACTTCGGGCGTGTTTGTGCCGATAGCCGATACAATTCCCGTTCCTGTAACAACAATCATTTCGTGCGGTTCTTTTCTATATACTCGGCCATCGTGTTCACCGAGGCCAAGATTTCTTTACCTTCAGCAGGGGTGTTCAGGCGAATGCCGTATTGTTTCTCCATCAATACGATGAGTTCTAGCGCGTCGATAGAGTCTAATCCCAGTCCGTCGCCGAACAAGGGAGCGGCATCGTCGATGTCTTCGGGGCGCATGTCTTCTAGCGACAAGGCCTCGATTATTTGCTTTTTCAAGGTTTCTTTCAGTTCTTCCATTTTGTATTGTCGTTATGTTTGGGCGCAAGTGCAGTGCTATGCGCCGTTTGGTTTATGCTTACTTGTTTGCCTTTGCAGGGCGTGGGCGTGGCTTTTTTATGCGCCACGCTCCACATGATATAATGTTATTTGCGCTTCAAAGTGGGTGTCGTTTTCGTATTCCAGCCATCCGCCAACCACTTGTTTGGCCTCCCCATCCATTGCGGCCGACTGCAACAAGGTGCTCATTTGCGCCTCGTGGGGTTGCGATGCAATGAAGAAAGCCGTTTCGCCGTGCACGTTATGGCGTATGGCCAGTTCGCCAGTGGCGATGTTTGGCAGGGTGTAGACAAAGTGAGCAGGCGAGGGGAAGAAGTTTTCGGCCTGCTGAATGGTGCCTTGATACTTGATGTCGCTGGCCAACGAGCCGCTGTTTCCTACGAAAACGATGGCCGCGCTATCGTCTAACGCCATGCTTGGCAGCCCCTCTGTGCCCTTGGTGAGCAGTTCGCCTGCCGCGAAAGCCAGCCTGCTAAGGCCGTCCATCTTGTAAAACTTGGGGTAATCGTTGGCCCATTGTTTGTAGATGGCTGTGAGTAGCGCGCCGTTTGGGTTGTCGATGGCCAGTGTGTGGCCGTCGATCTGCACTTCTTGTGGCGTAATTTGCACGCGGCGGAGCGGTGTAAGCGCGGGCAGTGCCTTGCTTTGGCCCTGTGTTTCGTTGCCATTGGCCGTGCTTTCGCCCCATTGCCACTTCATGGCAACGTTGCATCCGCCAAAGCCCGACAGCATTTTAACGAACGAATGCTTGCTTGTGGGCTGCGCTTGTGCGCTGATAAGCAAAGGCTTGCTTACCCCTAACTCGCTGAAACCGATGGTGGGCAGCACCGTTCCGTCTTCGATAGACATCATCGAAAGGATGGTTTCTAGTACGCCAGCAGCACCCATCGTGTGTCCGTAAATGCCTTTAAGGGCGTTAACAGGAACAGTAGAGAGCCCTGCCCGATGCAAAGCCTTGGCCTCCATCTCGTCGTTATAGGGCGTGGCGGTGCCGTGTGCACTGACGAAAGCGATGTTCTCGGCATCGTTTACGCCCGTTGCCACCAACGCCCGATAGCATCCTTCGCCCTTTTTCGAGGGACTTGAAATGTGGTAAGCGTCGTTTCTGACGGCTCCGCCCACGATGTGCCATGCGCGTTGGGTTGTTGGTTCAGTGGCCGACAATATCATTGTTGCCGCCGTTTCGCCGAGGTTTAGTCCGTCGCGATATAGGTCGAATGGCTTGCAAGGCGCTTGCGAGAAGGCCTTGAACGACTGAAAGCCCGACACGATGAAGGGCGATTGCACATCGCAACCGCACACAACGACCTGCCGATACTGCCCCATTTCCAACAGACGATGGGCAAAGAGTAGGGCGTGAGCCCCCGAAATGCAGGCGTTGCACACCACATGGGGCGTGTTGGGACTGCCTAACGCGTGGGCAATGGCCGCTGCCGAGGGGGCTATGAGCGTGCGTTGGCGTGGTATATGGGGCTGATTGGTGGGCGAAAGCAACTCAACATTGCCTTTTGTTGTTGCGAGAACGATGCCCACATCGCTGCTGCTGAGGTTGATTTGGGCTTGTTCGGCGGCCTGTTTTACAGACAATACGACGAGCATCTCAAAGCGCGAGAGGGCCAAACCCACATCACCCACGTGGCTGTTGAAACGTTCCTCCACGGCGTTGTCGTCGAAGAGAGATGCCACAAAGCTTTGCGGCAGTGCCCATTTGTCCTTGTGGGTGGTTAGTTTGGTGCGTCCTTGCAGCACGGCGGCGAAGTTTTCTTCGCTCGTCCAACCCAAGGGCGACGATATGTTGTGTGCAATGCAATGCGTCATCTTTGCTTATATTGCGTCTTCTTTGCTTATATATATAAGGTGTGAGGTGGTTTACTTACTCCTTACTGCCTGCTCCTAGCAACCTATTACTTACCACTTACTACTTATTTCTCACTCCTCCTTACTACTTACTCCTTACCACTAACTACCCCCTTACACCACTTTCCACCGCTCTTGCCACTCTTGATAGAAGGGTGGGCGATACCATTCCAGCTGATATTGCTTGTTCATGAAGGCCTGCACGCTATGGCCTGTGGCCATCAGCGCGTTGTCTTCGCTGCGCCTTATCTCGTAATCGAACACGATTTTAGCCGCTTCGGTGGGCACATAGAATATGTCGATGCGGCATTTCATGCCGTAAACGATGGGCTGCCGATACTTAAACGTCAGCTCAACTAGCGGTGCGTAGTAGCCATTGTCGGCGATAGTGAGGTATTCCAGGCCGTATTTGGCACCGAAAGCCTCGCGTGCATCCTCGAAGTAAAGGGCGTACGAACCATGCCACACCACGTTCATCGAGTCTACTTCGCTAAACCTTATCTCTATTTCTTTGGATGCTTGAAGGGACATTTTTTTCTTTTTTAGGAGTAAGTAGTAGGGTAGTAAGGAGTAAGTAGTAGGGTAGTAAGGAGTAAGTAGTAGGGTAGTAAGGAGTAAGTAGTAGGGTTGTAAGGAGTAAATAGTAGGGTAGTAAGTAGTAAATGGCTAAGTCTGTAGCAGTTAGGGCTTGGAATTTTGAGCAGTAGCGTTCGTGAATGATTGAGGTTTTGGGTTGAAGAAGTGGCACTGAGTAACATCATAGTCGCCTAAACTATTTGCAGCTAGCTGCTTATTACTTTTCTCCTTACTCCTTCGCTACTTCCTCCTTATTCCTTTCCTCCTTACTCCTCCGCTCCTTTCTCCTTATTACTTACTACTCTACTCCTTCCTCCTTATTCCTTTCCTCCTTATTCCTCCACTACTTACTCCTTATTACTCTACTCCTTTACTACTGTTTCAATCAACGCAATCTTTATCTCCGTAGTAGCCACCGTTTCGCCTTCGCATTCCACCTTTGCAGAGGCCAAAGTCATACCCATCACGTTTTCTTCTACGTGTATCGTGGTGACGAGTTGTTGGCCAACGCGAGGCAGACGCGCCACGCAGAAGTTGCGAATGGCACCGATGAAACCCAACTGAACAGGCCGATTGAGCACATACTTATTGTAAAAGCCCAGTCGTGCGGCACAAGTTTGTGCCACGTTCTCCACCAATCCAGCGGCGCAGAGTTGCCCGTTGTCGGTAAACACGCCGTCTTCTGGCACGCAATAGCCGCAAACGGTGGTGTCGTTGTCAAAGCTCAGCAAGCTGTCTACCATTACAAATGGCGGTTGCTGGGGCAAAAGCTCGCTTATGTCGACGGTTCTGACGAGGAGCTTGTGGTTGTTGTCCATATATTAAAGAAGTTAAACCATTGTTCGGGATGCAGTCTCATCACGCGTTCCAATTCGTTGGCGTAGGCTTGTGCCAGTTGTTGTATGCGTTCTTTGCGTGGTAAGTTGGTAGGAGGTAGCGGCAGTCGAGTAAGTATGGCGCGGTAGCTTTTGATGCCCGTCTTAACCACCAGTACAACCAAAGTAGGCACATCGCGTTGCACGATGGTGGCAAACGGACCGAGGGGGAAAAGCGCATCGCCACCGAAGAAACGGCAAACAACCGACCGCTCCGAACCAAATCGCCTGTCGGCTGTAAGGCTTAATATCTGTCCTGTGGTAAGCACTTCGTTGATGGCAAAGAGATGATTCATCCCATTGTCAACCGGTATCATGCGGATATTGGTTCGGCCGAACTGCTTTTTGCGGTTCTCCATCACCGTTTCCGTCTCTTGCGCAAACACCAACATGTGCATACTTTTGCGCTTAGCCGTGAGCATATAGCCGCCCATCTCGTAGTTTCCCACGTGTGCGCTCAGCATCACAAAGGCACCGTCGCCCGCTTCCAGTTCGTTATACAACTCGATATTGTCGGTTGTAAGGGCGAAGGTCTTGCCTGCATATCGTGCAAAGCGGTCTATCATCACCTGTCCAAAGCGCAAGTGGTTCTTATAACTCCACCAAAAAGATTTCAGCGCATTCCATCCAAACCTTTTGCGATAGAACCCATAACTGGGCTTAAAGCCCTTACCGAAGAGCATATAGAACGGAACCACCACCGCCACACCCATATAATAGATGTGTAGGGAGAGGAAACGAAAGCAATTTATCAATTGCTGTTGCATCCAACGGTTGCCGTCTGTTCTGCCTTGCCATTCCATATAACAGCCTTGCGATGATTGCGATTAGGCGTTGTTCACTTTGCTTTCGATGTAGTCGCAGAATTGTTTGAGGGTGGTTATGCCAGCCATCTCTTCGGGTTTTATTTTAAATCCGAACTTCTTTTCCACGATAACCACAATGTCAACGAAATCTAGGCTGTCGATGCCTAGGTCGTCTTTGAGCTTTCCTTCGGGAACAATCTTCTCTTCGTCAATCTCCAAATCCTCAATAAGAAATGCTTTAACTTTCTCTTCTATTTCTTGTCTAGACATATTTATAATGTATGATTAATGTTCTTTTATATCTTGTTTTCAAAACCAACGGCCGCTGAGATGCCGTCTGTCAATAACACTTTTGTCGCCGGTCCATCGGTACAAGCCTTTTTGTACTGCGACTACAAGCCCTTTGTAGCTGCACTACAAGTGGTTTGTAGTGGCACTACAAGCATTTTGTAGCCCGGCTACAAGGCTCTTGTACCGGCACTTGCACTTTGTTTTGCCTCACCATTTAATGGGCATTCATTTCAAAAACAGCGTTGTTTTGCTGTATGTAGTGCCTGCTCGCACGCCGCATTAGCCCCTGCCTTAGGGTAGCGAAACCTCCAAAATGCTGTGCCCGCGACCTATTCCGTCGTGTGTATTCACCACTTTTAGTCCCGCTTGAGCTATCAGTCGGGCCATGTCTTCGCTGTGATACATCTTCGAATTGCCGTTAGCCATAGCCGTAAAGTAAACGCTAGTCATGGTTAGGCATAGAGCTGTGGTTTCGTATTGCTGCCTGTCCCAAAACGTTTCCATGATGAAAAGGCGCGTATTGGGACTCATCACGGCGGCCGCCTTTTGCAGAATGGCCACTATTTGTGGTTCCGAAAAGCAGTCGAGAAACTGACTCATCCATATCACGTCCCACTCGCCCTTGGGCAGTTCGTTTGTCTTGTCCAGCAAATCAGTGGGATAACCGGCAATGCGTTCGGCCCCTTCCTTGCCTTCGATGTTCTTTTTCATCATGCCAATCTGCCCAGGCAGGTCCACGATGGTTACGTTTACGTCGGCCGAATGAGCCACGCAGCGTAGCGCAAACCGCCCCGTGTTGCCGCCAACGTCCATCAATTGGCGTGGGTTATGGGCAAAAACGACGTTCAAAGCTTGGCTAAACGAGTTGTCGCTATAAAAGTGGTCGAACCCAAACCAGCTGCTTTGCACCTCTTCGGGCAGTTTCGAGAGCCCCTCGTAGATGGTAGGCCAGTTGCCAAGCGTTTTCAGTCCTTCGGGCTTTTCGTTCGTCAAGGCCTCTTCTAAGAAGAACATCCCGCGATAGTTTACATCGTGGTTGAAGTCCATGTTCACCCGTGTAGAGTCGTCGGTGAGCAAGAACCAGCCCGTTTTCGATAGCGAGAAACGGCTTGTTTCTTCGTCCACCAGTACGATACCGGCCGAAAGCGATGCCTCGGTAAGTATCTTTACGGCATAGGTTGATAGCTTGGTGCGCTGCACCAGCTCGTCTTGTGTCAGCCCTTTGTCGCTGTCGCGCAGCAAGTCGAGTATGCCGAACTTCACCATGAGGCGCGAAACCTGAAACACCATAGGCGCCCAAGCGATGAATTGGGCCATGCGTTGTGCCTCGCCTGCCGACAGGTGTTCGTGGCAATACTTCTTAGATAATGCGGGAAAGAGGTGCATATAGGTTGTTATTTATGTTGATGAGTTGACCAATTTGCGAGAGAACAGGGAAGCTTTGGCGTACAAAGACAGCCGTTCCGGCCATGATGCCTAGTGGCCTTATGCCGCCCAAGATGCCTTAGCGGGCACAAGCGGTGGTGCCTAGCCGTGTGTTGGCAAGCTGAAACAGCCCGCCGCAAACAAGCAAAGGCTGCTTGAGTTTAACAACTCAAAAACTTACTCCCTAATCCTCTCACCACTTTTTATTTCTGTTTCTTACAAGCCTTCTTCAGACATTTCACCGACCGCGCGGCCAGTTTCTTAAAGATGTCGCGCAAGCGTTTGCTCTCGGTGTATTGGCTACCACTGGAAAGATCGTCAATGCGAAGTTTGGTAATCTCCTTGTTGCCGTCGTATATCTCCACGTCGCATGCCAAATGGGCATCGCCAGAACCAAAGCCAATCATCACGGCTAGCGCGGTAATGCCCAGGTGCAAGCGTTTCATCTTCACCACAAGGCGCAGCGGCGTGCCCTCATCTTTCTCAGCAATGGCTTTCAGTCCGCCCTTGTTGTCGTTGTTCCATTTCTCCACAAACTGGCTAATGCACAGCTCCATGTCGCTTTTCCAGTCGCGCACATTCTCTTCGCCCCGCTCTTCGAGGTACTGCATGCAGGGCTTTCCCTCGATGTTCAGGTCCGAGTAGTCTACGTCTACCACGCATTTGTTGTTGTCTTTAACGATGCAGGCATTGCCTCGGATAAAGTTCATGTCGCTGTCGGCCATAGCTTTTGGTGCAAAGGCCAGCATGGCGAGTGCCAAAAAAAGATGTTTCATAACGGTAGGTATAAAGTTTGGTGCATGGCTTGCGCGCCCCAGATGCTTGCCCCATCGGTGCTTTTAGGGGCAGGTTGGGGGTGCGCAGCTTGCTATTTTTTAATGATAAGTGCGCTGTTGGTGCCGCCGAACCCGAACGAATTGCTCAGCACCGTATTTACTTGTGTGTCGATGCGATGTGTTGCCAGTCGCAGTTTGGCCGAATGTTCATCGGGGTTTTCAAAGTTGATGTTGGGCGCCACAAAGCCGCCTTGCATCATCAGTATGGAGTAAACCACCTCGCTTGCGCCCGCCATCCAGCACTCGTGCCCTGTCATTCCTTTGGTAGAACTAATCCAAGGCATGTGTTGGCCAAACAATCGGTCGAGCGCGATGGCCTCGAACATGTCGCCTTGCAGCGTAGATGTGGCGTGCGCATTAACGTAATCGATGTCGGCAGGCGAGAGGTTGGCATCGTTCAGCGCGCGTGTCATGGCCGTAACCGAGCCTTCGTCGCTGGGTTGCGATATGCCGCCGCCGTTGCTCGAAAAGCCATATCCCACCACTTCGCACAGGATTGTGGCACTTCGCGCCACGGCATGGTCGTACTCTTCGAGCACCAATGCAGCCGCACCACCGCTAGGTATCAGTCCGTCGCGGTCGCGGTCGAAGGGTCGCGAGGCACTCTGGGGGTCGTCCATGCGTTTAGAAAAGGCGCCAAGGGCATCGAATGTGGCCATCGAGTAGAGGTTAACCTCTTGTGCGCCGCCACAAAGCACCATGTTTTGCAGCCCTTGTTTTATCATCATGTAGCCCAATCCGATAGAGTGACTGCCGCTGGCACATGCCGCACTGACGGTGAAGTTGATGCCGCGCAGGTGGAAGATGGTGCTTAGGTTCATCGTCACCGTCGAGTTCATCGACTGGAAGATGTAGCCCGAACCCAACAGTTGCGAGTCGTGTTTCTCGCGCATAATGGCCGCAGCCTCGATAACGGGCGTTGAAGAAGAGTCGTTACCGAAGATGCAGCCCACCTCGTTGGCCAGCAGAAAGTCGTCGTCGATGCCCGCCATGGCAAAGGCTTCGCGGCTAGCCATGAAAGCATATTCGCCCTCTTCGGGCAGTCCCGTGCGCATTCGTCGGTCTAGCAAGCCCTTCAATACGGGTCGTTCAACGATGCCCGTCAATGCGCTTTGGTAGCCATAGGTAAGTCGTGCCTCGTCTATTCCGATGCCCGATTGCCCTGCTCGCAGCGCAGCAGTTGTCTCTTCGGTGTTTTTTCCCAGGCATCCCCATACGCCGATGCCCGTTATTACCACTCTTTTTTGCATTTGTTCTTATATTAAAGAAAGCCTCACCCCCAACCCCTCTCCAAGGGGAGAGGGGCGTGGTGTGCCTTGTTTATTCGTATTGTGTAGTCGTCAGCTCCCGCTTACATGGGGTGGCCTTTCAACTTTAAGCATCTTAGAGGAAACATGTCAGCATATTGCCGCCCATGCTTAAATGGGCTAATCACTCCCCTCTCCCTTTGGAGAGGGGCCAGGGGGTGAGGCCGCTTACAATCCTCCTGTAATGCTAATAGTCTCTCCCGTGATGTATGCAGCCTCATCCGAAGCGAGGAAAGCCACCAGTGCGGCCACCTCTTCGGCCTTTCCAAAGCGTTTCATGGGTACGATTTTTTTCAGTTCGTCTTGGTTCAAGTCGCCCGTCATGTCGCTTTCTATAAATCCGGGAGCCACGGCATTCACCGTAACCTTGCGTGCGGCCACCTCTTGCGCCAAGGCTTTTGTTGCCCCGATAAGCGCGGCCTTTGCGGCCGAATAGTTCACTTGGCCTGCCATTCCTTTCAGTCCCGACACCGAAGAGATGTTTACAATGCGCCCATGACGATGGGTAAGCATGTCTTTCAGCAGTCGGCGCGTTAGGTAGAAGAAGGCGTTAAGCGATGTTTGCAACACGCTTTCCCACTCCTCGTTCTGCATAAACACCATCAGGTTGTCGCGACGTATGCCCGCATTGTTCACCAACACGTCGATATACTCGTCGGGATGGCGTTGCTGCCATTGCTCCACGGCCTGCTCTATGGCGTTGGGTTGCGCCACATCAAAGCGCAACAGCTCGGCTTGTCCGCCTTCTGCCACGATTTGATCGCGTGTTTGTTGTGCAGCTTCGTCGTTGTGTAGGTAGTTAATCACCACGGCATAGCCTTGCTTAGCCAGCTTAAAGGCTATGGCTCTGCCGATGCCGCGCGATGCTCCTGTTACCAATGCATATTTCATCTAATGTTTCTTTTCAGGTTATAGGGGGGTAATATGCCCTCTTGTAACTTGCAAAGATAAGTATATTTTCGCAAAACATTCCATTATTTGCTTTTATTATTAGATTTTTCAAAGGCAAGCGTAGATGTGAAAGGAGGAAAACTGCTTCACCCTCCAGCATCTCTCCAAGGGGAAAGGGGAGTGATATGCCTTGTGTATTACCCACTCGTTAACTTGCTAACTAGTCTACTTGTTCAATCATCAATTGCTTAATCTCTCGTCAACTTGTTACAATGAAGAGTGGTACAAGCAATAGCGATTGAACCTTAGTCTGATTTTTTAGCATATCTCGACAAACTAGGTGCGAGTATTTCGAGTTTCTTCTCTTTATAGTTTAGAATAAACGAGTGACCTTTTTAAAAAACAAGCTAAGTAGGGTGTTTTTGGTTTTCATTGTTTGGGTTTAATGTTTCGTGCGGGTTGTTTGCTATTTAGGGTGCGAATCTTTGCGAGGACGGTTGTTTTTGTTTTTAAGCATCAATGTCGTTCGGGGCTAAGCCAGCCGTGGGCATGTCTTCGTGGTACGTCGATGCTTCCTTCTCTCAGTCGGTGTTAAGGTCGGTTAGTTTCAGTTTTGTTCGCAGTGTTCTCAGCGCGTTGTAGATGTGTGCATCCACCGTTCGCACCGATATGCCCATCTCTTGGGCAATGTCTTTGTTCTTCATATCGTGCAGATAGCTAAGCGTAAAAGCCTCCTTGCTTTTGGGCGGCAGTTGCTCGATGGCGGTGGTAAGCTTATGGTTTAGCTCGTTGCAGGCCATGTTAAAGGCCACATCGCATGCGTCGGGCGACAGTAGGGCCGACGTTTTGCTTTCCATATCGACAACAGCTGCCGAATATCGGTTCACCACTGCACGATGTTTTAGCACGTTTAGCGATTGCGTGTACACCGTTCGGTAGGTAAATGCACGCACATGGGCAGCTGTAGAGATGTCGTCGCGCCTGTTCCACAACTCCAAGAACGCCCCTTGTAGCACGTCGTCTACATCAACAGTACCCAGCAGGCGTGTGGCATATTGCGCTAGCTGTGGGTATAAGTCGCGAAAGTATGTTCGGAACTCCTTTTCTGTCATGTTTGGGTAGGTGCGGTTTAACCACGTTTATCTCGTCGGTTACTTGCCTTTTGCTGCGTCTTAGTTTGTTGATTGGCAACGACTTTTGTGGCTGTGCTAATAGTTTTCTGCAAATATACGCATTATTTAACGAAAAAATGCAAGATTATTATACTTTTTTTGCGAACCCAATTAGGTAAGCATGAGTGCCATTGGAATAGAACAAGGCTGTTGTTTGTTGTTTCTCGTAGTTTTGTTAGGCTAGTATGGCGAGTTGGTGTGTGCTTGATACACCTGCTTTTGCCTTTAAACAATTTGCCCCCAACCACTTAAAGAGACGGTTGGGGGCAAGGGATATTAGTACGAAATCTTCACTCCAAGGAAAAGGCTACGTGGCTGTGTGGGGCCGTAAACGTAGTCGGAGGCTCGCGATGGGCCTTTGTCCAGGTCTTTCTGGTAGGCATCCAGCAGGTTCTGAACGCCTGCGCTAGCCTGCAACTTCACTTGGTTGTAGAGGTAGAAGTCGTATGCCAGTTTCAAGTTCAGCGTGAGGAACGAAGGCGTATGCTCGATGATGGAGAAGTCTTTGGTGCGTTCGCTGCCGCCCTTGGGGTGTCCAACGAACATCCTGCCTGTGTAAACGCCCGAAAGCGACACGTTGAAATCTATCGTAGGGCGCACGTTCAGCGTGAAATAACCATAGGTGTCGGGTGTGCGCAGCAGGCGTTTGGTGGTTTTAAACTCGTCGGCAGCATCGTCGTCCCATTCTTCGGCCGTGCGATAGCGGCTGTTTTGCCACGTAAATCCGGCCTGCAATTGCGCCCAAGAAGTAAGCGATGCCTTACCTTCGAGGTTCAGGCCAAACACCGTTGCACCGTTAGAGTTGTAGCGTTCTTCCACACGTGCACCATCAATAACGACGTCGTCGGCCAGCTTTCGCGTGGCAAACATGTTGTTCAGACGGGTGTAGAAACCCTCGATAAGCAGGTTGGTTTGCACCGTTCCGAAGCTTTTATAGAGATCGGCCGATGCACTGAAACTGTGCGAACGCTCTTCTTTCAGGTCCTTGGCGAGGGCAATCTTCACGCGATCACCATCAGAAATCTTGGTGTGCAGGTCTTCGTCGAAGGCTGGCGGAGCCCTAACCCCGCCTGCGTATGTAAGGCGAAAGTTGGCGTTGGGCGTGGGATTGTAGCGCAGGTTCACGCGCGGACTGAATATCAGGTGCGAAATAAGGTTGTGCTTGTCTAGTCGTCCGCCCAACAACAGTCCCCAATGGGCGTTCTTCCACTCGTTTTGCACGAAGGCACTACTGATGCGCACGCGCTGTTCGAGCAGGCTGTTGTAGCCCAACGAGCGGTCTTTTATGCGGTCGAAGCTGTATTCAGCACCCACGGTAAGGTCGGCTGGCATGAACAACAGTCGGTCGAAGTTGTGCACATACTGCGCTCCGGCAATGTAGTTGATGTTGTGCGTAACGTTATATGCCCTTTGTGCCTTGTCGTAAGCCTGCGCGTTGGCCAAAATTTCTTGTTGGTCGTCGGGCAGTTTTGCTGCATCTTCCTCGCTCATGTCTAGGCTAAGACCCAGCTTGTAGGCCTCGTTCAGAGCCTTCTGACCCTCGGCTGCGCTAGCCAGTTCGCCCAATCCGCCGTAATAGCTTTTGCGGTCTACGTTTTGAAACGAGGCGTATGCGCTGAAATGTCCCTTGCCATTGGGGTTGAAAAGGTCGTAAGCCAAGCTGCCGCCGTTGATGGTATGCTCTATTTGTTCGGCTATGTTGGCCTCGTGGGGCGGCAAGAAAAGGTTGTTGCCGCCACGGCGAAACTCTTTCAGCCCATGATATTTCAGGGTAACCTTCGAGTAATCGGTGAGCCGAAGGAAGGTGCTAAGCCCCAACGTTTTATTGTCTAGCGTGGGCAGGTCGGTGTATCCGTCGCCATCGCGGTCGTAAGCCGAGCGGTGTCTGCTTTGCGCATAGAGGTAAAAGCCTGCTTTGCCGTTGGTTGTAACAACCGAAACGTTGCCCGTTGTGTTGTTGTCGAAAGCGGTAGAGCCAGTTGTTGCGCCCGTGATGGTGTGTGCCAGCTCGGCCGAATTTTCGCTAGGCTCCTTGGTAATGATGTTGATGGTGCCGCCAATGGCCGAT
>CAUPVH010000006.1:0-12390 GCA_963514635.1 uncultured Prevotella sp.
CCTCTATACGCACCTTGTTTTGCCCCAAACAAGTTGGCGCAATACTCGCAAAAATGTGGGCGAGCAGAGGATTGGCTGGAAAAACCGCAGCCATAATGTTAAATTTCGTGCGTAAAACGTTACATTCTCTTGTCGGTGCTTTCGTCAACATGGCATAACTACGCAGTGAGTAAACCAGGGCCATACAATCTTTTAATGGGCAAAAGACCACCGTAGACGAATTTGCGAGTGGGCGTAAACCCTGCCTTAAAAGATGGATTTTGCTGCCCATGTTGCAGATTTTCGATGCGTAGTTTCGTTTTTCTTGATTTTAAAAGCTACCTTTGTGCGGAGTTCATCTGCTTATGGCAAGTGGTTGTTTCTGCGCCAAACAATTGTTGCATCCTCTGTTCTGCCTGCCAACAGGGGGCATTCAGAGAGTGGTGGGGTAATTGATAAGTGGGCACAACGGCTGGGTTAGGCATCAGCAGATAAGATGAAACTCAAAACATGTGTAACCAATTGCAGGCTGCTTGGTGCCTGCTTATTAACAAAATGGAAAAGTTATGGGAATGATTGCAAACTATCAGTACATCAATGATGAGCAACTAAACTGCTTGAAGAACTTCGACCGCGAAAGGAATGACGTACTGGATGAGGTGGAGGAATGGAACGAAGAAAGCGAAATGCTGTTGGATATAGACAAAATGTGGGACGTTCTGCATTTTGTGCTTACTGGTGTAAGCAGTTGCGACCCAATTGAGAACAATCCTTTAAGCGAGGCTGTGGTTGGTGTACGTTCGCTTGAAGGCATAGAAGAATTTGTTGCTTATACGGAAAAGGGGAGGCTTGCGGATATACTTGCGGCTTTGGAGGCTTTTGATATGGAGCGGGCTATGGCAACGTTCAGTATGGATGCTTGCAAAAAGGCTGAACTTTACCCCGACATTTGGGATTACGACGATGAAGAAGAGGTGGCCGAACTGAAAGAAGAAATTAGCGATTACCTCCAAAACATGAAAGACTTTTATCGAGAAGTGTTGGAGGTTAATGGCCATGTGATGGTTACGATTTACTAAACAATAACTCGACTACTATGGAAAAGAAGATGATGATTGGCGCAACTGAATTTACCTTCGACAAAAGTTGCGGTGAATATATAGGAAAACTGCAAGTGTGGGGAAGAGAAACAGACGTTTATCTTGATACAGAACATGCAGAGGGGGATGACATCGACAAAATAGTTACTGAAAAAATAAATTGGATAGAGCGTAACAAAGAAAAGATAGTGAAGGCGTTTATGGAGGAAAACGACCATTATGTAGATGTTGTTAATGAGATGATAGCCTGTGGCGACTTTAAGGCTGATAGGCCAATATCGGCAGACGATTTTGTGAATGCGCTGTTTGTACACAATGTTACTATCTGGGTTAAGGGCGTGGACACGGACTTTGCCCTCGATTTAGATGCTGAACCCGACTATTTGCTTGGACACTTGGCCTATATGGAGATTGATAGCCAGTATCATGTTGAGTGTGGCGGGCTTAATGGCTAACATGTTTCTTGTAAGTTTGTTATTCCTCAAAATATAAATACGCAAATACAATGGACGATTTAAGAACGCTTTGCGAGAAGTATCGCGACCTCGATGTGGAGTCTAAGTTTGCAAGTATATCCGATGATATATGGAAATTAGGCTCAATTGAAAAGATTAAGGACGAGGTAAGTGCCGACGTCTTTACTTTTCATGTGGCGGTAAATATGATAGGTAATTGGAAAGGCGATGGCTGGGATTTTATCTTTTATGAAGGAAGGGCGTTACTTCCCTATATTCCTGATACGTTGAGTAGGTTAGGATTAGGCGAAATCAAAGAGGCTTTTGAACAAACACTATCCGTATTCCCCGATTTTGCAAGCGATTGCGACGAAGAGGTTTATACGGATGTGGCGAACTTCTTGATTAATCCGCGATTTAAAGTGGCCGACGAAAGGCTGAACGCTATCTCGAAAGAAGAACGCAGGGCATTGAGCGAGGCATACCATAGAGGTGTTCAAAGGTTAGACGACCTTTCTGAAAAGCTGTGGGGTTACGGCGCAGAAGAAGATGGCTGGAAAAGCGTTTTGGATTATCTAAATTCATTCGTATTAGGTGGCTCCTCGTCGCAACAAGTGTAGAATGGCTCGGAGTTGAAATGGTATGAGTGGAATGGGGTGAATTATTTCGTATTGGATTATTAAATATTAAGTGATGAAAATAAAGCTTTTAGCCTTATTGTGTTTCTTTCTAGTATGCAGCCTAATTCATGCTCAGAAAGATATTTACCATGTAGTCGGTGTACAAGAGATTAATTTGAAATCGAAGTGTTTTGACTTTGACCGCAAGATATGGGTGAGACTTCCGTCTGATTACAGCTTTACTGATGCACAAGATTATGATGTTACTTATATCTTCGATGCGCAAGTTACTCCTTTTTTTGAGTTGGCTAGTGCATATCCTGTATTCTTAAACGAAGGTTGGTTTTCGAAAGGAACTATTGTGGTTGGTATTTGTTCGCCACAAGACTCAGAATACAACCGTCGAGAGGACTTTTTGCCCGATGATGGTTTGACATGCAATGCGTATAAAATCAGAAAGGCCCATTCTGACAAGCTGATGTGTTTCGTGAAAGACGAACTAATACCATATATCCGTTCGCATTATCGCACAACGGAGAGAAATCTTGCTATCGGTCACTCGTTAGGTGCATCGTTCTTGTTGCAATGTCTGTTAGATTACGACATCTTTAATGACTATTTTCTGTTTTCACCCAATCTTGCTTTTGGTAAAAACATGTTGGCGAATAAGTTTGTAAAGCATTCTTTCGATAGAACCGCTAGGCATTATCTCTTTTTTAGCGATGCAGCCGAAGAGAAAATAAAGGGCTGGGAAGGTTGGCAGACACCAAGGGATGAGGTTTATAGGTATATTGACTCGAAGGCGTTACCCAACAACATTGTGTGTAGGCACAAGTCGTACCCTGAATCAGAACATTTTGCAAGTTTTCCGTTGGCGTTGCAAGATGCTTACAAGGATTATTTCGCCTATCGTGAGACGAAAGACGCCGTGGCAGAAGGAGAAGTCTATGCAAAGCATATAGAGGTGATTGTTGATAATCCTAAGTACGAAGTGTATATTTGTGGAAACCAAGCGTCGTTAGGCAATTGGGACGCCAAGAAGATTAAGATGACGCATGTAAATGATTCTGTTCGTGAGATTGATGTAAAAGTACAACTACCTGCCCAATTTAAGTTTACTCGTGGGAGTTGGGAAACAGAAGGGTTTCCTGCGAATGCGACGGGCGGTATTAATCTTCGTGTGGACAACAAAAGCAAGAAAGTGTACGTCTACAAAATATCAGATTGGGCTGATAAATAAGAACGAACATCGAATTTGGTCGACGATAAGGTTTACTTTGATGGGGTGGTATCGCTACTTGCACAGACTTTTGGTTGAACCCCAAGCGGTCTAATTACCGATTTGGAATTAAAATTATGTGTAAAAAAATGAAAAGAGCTCTGTTTTACCTCTTAGTATATGCAGCAATACTCATTGGCGTTTTTGCTATATGGGGCTGTGGCGCCATGCTTGGGAAGACAATCTTTGGTGTTCCCTCTGATAATCCCGTATTCGCTTTAACCCTTTTAGTGGCGTTACTCTTAGGCCAAGTCATAGTTATTTGGCTATTTATTGATAAGAAGTGGGCAACAATAAGTTGGGGCAGCATTACTAAGCGTGCACGGCCATATATAATTGTACTCTCGTTTTTCTTTGTTTTAGCAACTTCGCCAATGGGGACGATTATTATAAATCTCTTCCCCGATACGTCACCACCAAAGCTGCTGTCTTATTTAGATAACGCGCCAATCTCTATTGTCGGCATCGTGTATGGCTGCATTGTAACACCCATAGCCGAGGAACTGTGCTTTCGGGGTGCGGTGATGTTTGCACTTTATCGTTGGAAACGTAATGCGTGGTTTGCCATCCTTGTTTCGGCGGGATTGTTTGGTATAGTCCATCTAAACATCGTGCAAGTCTTTTATACCTTCTTTCATGGCGTTTTGATGGGTTGGCTATTTTATCGCACAGGCAGCCTTATTCCTGGCATTGTAGCACATATAGCCAACAATTCGTTGGTTGCGGCTGGCAGCCTTTTCTTTGGCAATGACAACGAAGTGGCCGGTAGCCTACCACTTGACGATGGATTTTTCTTGTTCTTTATGGCTCTGTGTCTGGTGTTGTTGTTCGCGTGTTGTTGGGTGGCCAACAGGATGTTTGTAAAGTACGAGCCATTGAAGGTTTGAGCGTATGCGCTTAAAACATAACGTGTAATCGTTTCGCCTACTCGTGACGATGAAATGAAAAGCGGGTATGTCCATCGGCATACCCGTTTCTTTTAGGGATAGTTCAATTGGTGATGTGGCGCGTTTCGCTAATAGCTTGATGTGGTGTTTGGCGATACTGAGGCTTAATGGCTCCTCGCAAACTTACAATCTTGTGAACGATTTATCATCATACGCGCTTGCAAGCTCATCATCTCATAAGCTCATGAACTCACAAACTTACTGCACCACTACTTTCTTTCCATTACGAATGTAAATGCCTTTTTGGGGCTTGGAATTGAACTTGATGCCTTGCAGGTTATACCACGTGTTGTTTTCGTTGTCCACATCGTTAGCCACTTTCTCTATCCCCGTAGTCTCTTCTCCCTCGAACACAAGTTTGAGATTTGCGCCAACAAGCATGTCGGACAAATGCAAGAAGGCATGGAAGGGCGTAAGTTTAGCCTCATCGGTGGCTTGCACAAACGTGGCATTGCCCTTGTTTCCCTCTGCATTAAGTGTATAAGCAGCCCCGTTTAGCTGTTGCGCAGCGGCTAATGCCTTAACGAAATCGGCCTTGTATACGCCAAACAAGCCATCCCTCGTCGGCGTGTTTGTGCTGGTTTGTGGGTTCACCACCACATTTTCTGCCCATATCTCCGTGCCGTCAGACGCATATATATAAGGAGTATTGGCCTGCAACTCGTCTTTCTTGGCAAACTTCAGGGTGGTGTTGGCGTCTGCTTGCTTGTCCATGCCGTCGAAAGCAAAGGCCTTTCCGCGCGGTTTGGCGGCAAAAGGCAAAACAAGCGTCTCTTTCTTTTTGTTCTTAAAAGACGAACGGAAGAAGGTTGCATGCTTGGCCTCAAAGCTATAAGGTAGGCGATAGGCGAGGTTTCCTTGCAGAGCTAATGCGTCGAAGTTGTCGTCGAGCTGCATTTTATAAAGGCTTGTGTGGCGTTTCCCATCCTTATTCGTCAGCACGGTGTTGGCGGCACGGTGCTCTTGTGCCTGTGTTTTGGGCGCATACACGATGGTAAATTCGGGAAGTCCGCTTAAAAGCGCATCGCTTTCGGCTTTGCCTAGTGGGCTCATGGCCGACAAATCCAGCGAAACCAAAGCCTTGCATTGTGCAAAGGCGTTTGTCGATTGAGCGGGTTCGATGCTAGCAGGCAAGGCAATGTGGTGTAGTTTAACAATGTCGTTGCCGGTAAAGAAGTTGGCATCTATGCCGTTGATGCGGTATTCGGGATTCCATTTGCCGGCGAACGTGGGATTGTGCACGGCCGCTTTCAAGTCTTTAAACTCGCTTGCCCAATCCTTTTTGTCGTTCCTTTTGTAGGCCGAGGCCGTGAATATGCCCGGATATTGGCCAGCTTGTACAATCAGATAGGTGAGGTTATCGGCAACGAACTCGTCTTGGGGCACCATTGCGCTGATGGGAAGCAGGCCGTTGCAGAAACTTTCTTGGCCATAGCTTTGGGGTTTTGTTGCATACCAATGGCTGGCAACGTTAACGCCCTTGTTGTGTACCGATGGAACAGCGTTGCCGTCGAACATGTAGAAGTCGCACGAGCCTGCTCCGCGGAAAGCATCTTCTTCAATGCTTTGCAGCGTAGGGGGCAGTATCGCCATTTGTAACTTGCAGCCATCGAAAGCAGCTACGGGGATAGCGGCAACCTTTATCGGAAGTATCACCTTATTGTCTGCGAATTGGTTTCCTGCGAAAGTCTCTTGCCCAATCGAGGCCAGGTTTTCAGGCAATTGGGCATGCCTAAGTTGTTTGCAACCCGCGAATGCGCCTCTGCCAATGGCGGTTAGCGATGCGGGATAGCCGATGGTTTGCAGGGCATTACAACCCGAAAAAGCATTCTCGCCAATCTCCTTGATGCCCTCTTCTAGGGTAACCGCGGTTAGTTTGCTGCAAAGGCTAAATGCAAAATTAGCCACTTTCTCAACCTTATACCTGCGTTTGTCGGCAGGGTTTACGATGTTGGCCGGCACAACAAGCTTGCCTTCCGAATACTGACTGATGGCTGCATTCTTGCCGTTGCCAACTTCTACAACGTCTGTGCCCGTTACGTTAAACCACATCGGCACGTCTTTCCCGTTAAGTTTGGCCGTTCCCTTGATGAGCGTTTCCTTGCCTAACACATCGGCCGAAAGCTGTGTGCAGATGGCAAGTAGCAGTAATATGATATATTTTCTCATGTCTTTTTTCTGTGTTGATGATTGTCAATGATGTGTGTGCTAATTGCCATTAGGGGTTAAACTTGTTCCAAGTTTCTTCTCCTCCTGCTATGGCATCTACGCCTTTTTCCTCATAACTTTTGCTCCAGAATGAGAAATAGAACGATGAACCATTATCCACATGGCTACCCTTTGATAGGTAAGTGTATTTAATGATGTTGGGGTTGGCATCTGTACGCATCTTTTGGTATGCGCTTTCGGCATTGCCGATGGGCACAACTTCGTCTGCACGCGAGTGGAAAAGGTAGATGGGGTACTTGGGTTTCCATCCCTCGGTAAGGTCGTTAACGCTGATGGCCGTGTACAAGTCGTCGAACTTGGGGTTCTTCTCGGTGGGTTCGCCCTTCATTTTCTTGCTCATAAAGTCGAATGCGTCGGGGTTGAATATCTCAGACACCTTTATATATTCCCCTTTATTGTCTTTCTCAAAGGTGTATATCGACTTTAACTTTTTCTGTATTTCGTCGGTGGCTGTCTCCTTTTTCTCAATCCATTCAACGATGCCCGTATTGAGAAAGCGTTCGTTGAAGTAGTCGCTCATGGCGTGTCGGCGCATGTAAGGGTTATAGTCTAGCATGCCCTTGATGATAAGAGGCAGTGCAACGGGCATGTAAACCTTGTCTTCGGTGATGTAAGTTCGCAGCGTGGCGAAGGGGTCGTAAGGGCCATCGCCGCAAACCGAGCCGCCCAAATGCAGGTCGGTGTCGAGGAAGTTGGTTTCCATAAACTTCTGGCAAGCCATAGCAACCGACCCGCCTTGCGAGTAGCCCACGCATATTGTTTTCCAATTATCCCTTATCTTGGCTCGGTTTTTATTGCTGGTTTTGTACAGTTCGATGCCATAGCGCAATGCGTCTACACTCTGTCTGGCTGTAATTTCTTGGGCCAGATAGGGGTGGGCGTCGTTTCGGCTGATGCCATATCCTTGGTAATCGGGTAGAATTACTAGGCAGGTATAGGCCAGTTTGGATGGTGTTTTTTCTCGTGCATGCATGGTAAGCATGGCTACATCGCTTTTTATACTACCTGTTTTGATGTATTCTGAGGGCGTACTTGCATTGTCGGTAATGGTGATGTGGCAGCCTAGAATGATGTTGTTGATGGTAGCTTTGTAGTTTTTGGGCATGGCAGCTAGGGCCGTAAGTGTAACAGGCTCGCCCTTAGCGTGGCTGCTGGGGTAGGTGTAATGGTAATATTCGTAGCCGAACCAACTTTCGCCATGGTCTTTATTGTCGTCGTCGAATCCGTTTCCGCGTGTTCGTGCCACGTCTTTGGGTAGTTCAACGTTTTTAATGCCACGCTCAATAATCTTCGCATCGGCGGCATTAACGCCCGTGCGAATGGTGGAAAAGTCGCGTTGTGCAGCAACCGACAAGCTAAAAATGAGCGTCACCGCCAAGCAGAGCCGCCTACAATGTTTGTTTACGTAAATACTGTTCATCTTTATTAGGTGTAACTGATTATGTTGATATCTATTATCCGTATGAGATACTAGAATATTTATCCTTAACAAGATAGTTGTAAGCACGACATAGGCAACTTAAATGCCATCTGTTTCATTAGGCTCTACAATCATCGTCCTACATTATATGCTTGCAAAGTTCCGAAAAAATATCGAAAAATGCAAATAAGTTGAGGGAAATATGGTGTGGGGGATGGTTGTGGCAGCGTGATGTTTTAAGGTTATAACGACGCTGTTTTTTTTAATGCTTACTTTTAGTATTGGCATAGCGGAGCATATAGTAGAAAGCATTGACGCCTTGATGGGGGCGCAAAGCCATCGTTTCGGATATTCCTGTTTAGTCGTCGTTTTCTTCTTCACTCGCGAATTAGTCACTTCTTGCTAGGCGTTTGGTGTAATGGCCATTCCGCTAGTTGTGTGTGTAACAAGCCTGTTAACTGTTTGCGATGTGCCAAATGCACGTGGGGGTAGGTGCAAAAGGTGTGATTTGTGTCTTTACCTGGCATCAATATGGCGCTGTGTTGTCTTGGTATTGTAATGTTTTCGGTATAAATTTTAACATTATGAGTGGCCTTTTTATCCACCAATCGCCCACCTTGCCGCAAAAAACGATTCTCGCGAAGGTTTGTTTTGATGCAAAAAGGGGGTATCATGTGGATGCGGCAAAATGAATATTTATTTCAAACAACTGTCATTAGCACCCATTTTGGGGCTATTTGCTGCTAAATGAAGTGCAATTTGCTGCTAAACGCATTGCATTTTGGTGCTAAATGCAGTGCGTTTTGGTGCTAAATGCAAGGCATTTTGGTGCTAAATGCAAGGTAAAATGCTGCTAAATGCAAGGCAAAATGCTGCTAAATGCGAGGCGAAAAGCATAAATATCCACTGCAATGGTATAAACAAAACCTTTTCTAGCCATTTAAACAAGGCTCAAAAGGGGCAAAATATCCATTAAAAAGTGGGGTTTTAGGGGCTAAAAGTGCGTAATTGGAGTTGAAAAATAATGAGCTGGCAACCAAACTAGAAAGGCTAAATGGTGCTAAATGCAGCTGGTTTTCTCAAAAATAGACTAAAAATGAAATCCCCAAGGCTGAAAATAACAGCTAATTGCATAGTTTTAGGAGATTATTTTCGCTAGAATGGTGTGTCTAACGATGTGTGTTTTGTAAAATAAACAGCAAGGCGGCGAGTTGGTGATTTGGTGAGTTTGTTAGTTTGTGAGTTTACAAGTTTGTGAGCTTGTAAGTTATGCCCATACGCTAGTTTGGGCTGCAACAGTTCTCTTTTAAATCACTATTGTAATGAAGTTGCCCCATACGGCAGCCAAAGAACGACGCTGTTAGCCGTCTCGATTTTCGTGTTATGGCGTGTGCTAAAAATCACACGCCGATGTGTTTTCTCGTTTTTAGTTCGCCCTTCATTGCCTTTTTACCCTTACCTAGCATCTTTCTCTTACTCTTTCGGCTGCATCGTGCACCATGTTTCATCAAGAAGTAAGCGAAACACACGCGGATAAAGCCGTGAAATACAGTGAAGGTAATTATTTAGAAACAGCCTTAACCCTTTCTTTTAGCCTCTTAACGCAGGGCTACTACAATATAAATTCGCCACGATTGTAAAAAAGTAGCTGACCAATTAGCTACGCCGAAACCATTAATTAATCTTAAAACAACAAACAAAATCCGTTAGCTATACTTTCGTTTACTTTCTTTTTACTTATCTTTGCATCGTAAACAATCAGTAAAAGCGTTGTTGGTTGCTACCGACACAACCGCTGAACCTGCCACAAGGCCAATTGTAGGGCACCATGAACAAACCACAATGCCCGCATACCCATACCAATAAATGCCACGCGCATTGAACAATGATACCTACCAACGGCCAAAAGGCAATGACAAAGGCGAGTTTTAAATTTACCCATAATGGACTTTTAGAACCAACCTGTAATCAAACTTCATCCCCCACACCACGGGGAAACATAACTTAACAACATGACCGTTATGAGAGGAAAAGGGTTTTATCTCGCGGTGCTGCTTGCACTGCTGCTCTCGCCCTTGTGCTTGCAGGCGCAACAAACGGGCGAAAGAACAATTGTGGGTTCGGTTATCGATGCCGCCACCAATGAGGCCTTGCAAGGCGTTACGGTGCTGGCACAAGGCAGCGGAGCCGGAACTACCACCGACGCCAACGGCAATTTCTCGTTGCGATTGGCCCGAACAGACAACGTGCTGCTGTTTTCGTACGTGGGATATGCCTCACAAAGCGTTAACGTGGCAGGCAAACAGAACATCACCGTGGCGATGAGCGAAACGGCAAACGCCGTTGGCGAAGTGGTTGTGGTGGGCTACGGAACGCAGAAGAAGAAAGACGTAACAGGCGCCATATCGGTGGTAGACATGAAAGAGGTGAGCAAGCTGTCGGCATCTACATTGGCCCACGCCTTGCAAGGGCAAGTGGCAGGCGTAGACGTAACCAGCTTTTCGGGTTCGCCCGGTTCGGGAATAACTGTTCGCGTGCGCGGAATTGGCACGCTGAACGATTCGGACCCGCTTTTCGTTGTAGACGGAATGATGGTGGGCGACATCAACTTCCTCAACACTTCCGACATCGAGAGTGTGCAAGTGCTTAAAGACGCCTCGGCAACAGCCATCTATGGCGCACGCGGAGCCAACGGCGTGGTGATAATAACCACCAAACGCGGCTCGCAAGGCAAGGCCACCATCAACCTTTCGGCCTATTACGGCATACAAAACGTATGGCGCAAAAACAACGTTTGCGATGGCCCGACGTGGGGAATGTTGCGAAACGAAATGCAAGCTGCCTTAGGCCAGGTGCCGCTTTTTGAAGACGTGCGCTCGCTACCCACAGTAGATTATTTCGATGCCATACTACATAAGAACGCACCCGTGAAGAACGCCGACCTATCTGTGCAGGGCGGAACAGACAAGGCCAACTATTACCTCAGCTTGAACGGCTTTTCGCAAGACGGACTGTTGACGAAGACGGCCTTCGACCGCGTTACGCTGCGTGCCAATGGCGAGTTTAAGGCCAACGATTGGCTGACCATTGGCGAAAACATTACGCTGGTGCGCACCCGCCAAAACGGCACTTTGGAGAACGACGAGTGGACGAGTCCGATGATGACTACCTATACTCGCGACCCAATAACGCCCGTGCGCAACGAAGACGGCAGCTTTACCAAGTCTACTTTCAGCGACATTCATAACCCCGTTGCAACCATCGAATACAACAACCCCGAAAACATCGTTTATCGCGTGTTGGCCAATGTCTACGCAGAAGTATCGCCTTTCAAGGGACTTAAATGGCGGTCGACCTATTCTACCGAGTACTCAAACAACGAATATGCCAACTATACGCCCGTGTACTACGTATTCGCGGCACAACAAAACGCCAAGGAAAACAGCATAACCAACTCTACATATAGCACTTACATGCGTCAGTTTACCAATACGCTTACATACGACACGCACTTAGGCAACCATGCCTTGCAAGCCATGCTGGGTTGCGAGAGTTATGCCGTAACGTATAAAAGTCTGCAAGCGTCGGTAAAGAACGTACCCAGCAACGACCCCTCGGTGATGTTCATCAACAACGCGCGCAACAAAGATGCAGCGGCTGCCGCCAAGGGCATTACCACACAGCACAAGCTGCTGTCGGGCATGGCACGCATTAACTACAACTACCTAGAACGCTACCTCTTAACGCTGAATATGAGGCTCGACGGCTCGTCGAAGTTCTTACGCGGACACCGTTGGGGCGTGTTCCCGTCGGTTTCGGCAGGATGGCGTATAACCGAAGAACCCTTTATGAAAGGCCAAAAGGTGTTTAGCAACTTGAAGTTGCGTGCAGGCTGGGGACAGATTGGCAACGAAGGCAGCGTTGATGCCTACTCGTATGCAACGTTTGCATCGGCAGGTTCTAACTATGTGTTTGGCGGAAAGCTGATGCCAGGGTTTAGTTTTAACAGCACAGGCAACAGCGAATTGAAGTGGGAAACATCGACAACCACTAACCTTGGGCTCGATTTCGCCGTGCTAGACGGTAAGCTGTCGGGTACAATCGAAGTGTTCGACAAAACCACGAGCGACATGTTGCTGCGCGTTCCCGTGCCTGGACAGGTGGGAATTGCCGAACCGCCTTTCCAAAACGCAGGTAAAATGCGCAACCGCGGATTGGAGCTGTCGTTGCAATATCGCAACTACGACCACCCGCTGGGCTACGCTGTGGGGGCTAACTTCACCACCATCTCTAACCGCGTGCTGGATTTGGGTGCCGATGCCTACATCGAAGGGGCGCGTTTCATGAACTCGGTGTACCTC
>CAUPVH010000007.1:0-12117 GCA_963514635.1 uncultured Prevotella sp.
GTCTGCAATAACGCTGTCGTATGTAAGGTTGCCTTGTGCAAAGCTAGCTGCTTGGTCGAAAATGGAAAGCGCATCGCGCATACCGCCGTCGGCTTTCTCGGCAATTACGGCCAAAGCCTCCTCTTCGTAGGCAATTCCTTCGTTCTCGGCCACGCGTTTAAGGTGGTCGATGATGCCAGGAACGGTCATCCGTTCAAAGTCGTAGATTTGGCAACGCGACAGAATGGTGGGCAAAATCTTGTGTTTCTCGGTTGTGGCCAAGATGAAAATGACGTGTGCGGGCGGCTCTTCCAGTGTTTTAAGGAAGGCATTAAAGGCCGCGGTGGAAAGCATGTGCACCTCGTCGATGATGAAAACCTTATATTTTCCCACCTGCGGAGGGATGCGCGTTTGGTCCATCAGCGTCTTAATGTTCTCAACCGAGTTGTTGCTGGCCGCGTCTAGTTCGAAGATGTTGTACGAACGCTGGTCGTTAAAGGCTTGGCAGCTTTCGCAATGGTTGCATGCCTCGCCCATTTCGGTGGGCGTAAGGCAGTTAATGGCCTTGGCAAAGATGCGCGCGCAAGTGGTTTTACCCACTCCTCGCGGACCGCAAAAGAGGTATGCGTGCGCCAACTTTCCGCTTTTAACCGCGTTTTTCAGCGTGGTGGTAAGGGCAGATTGGCCCACCACCGAGTCGAAAGACACGGGTCGGTATTTGCGCGCCGATACGATATATTCTCCCATAAATGCTGTATTGTGTTCCGTTTTATGTGTTTGGTTTGGCGTTGGGAGGCATGTCCCTCGCCGTATGGGTGTGTTGTTTTTACCCCGTTTTGCAAAGTTACGCATTATTTTTGGCTTTTCTTTTGGTTCACGCTTTTTTATTGTTTCTCTCTTTTTTGTGCTTTGATGGTGCTGCATCGCTTGCCCATCAAAAGGCATGTTTTAAAAAGTCGTAGAGCGTAGATGTAGCGTGTGCTTTGGCTTAAAACGTACTTACTTTTGCAATATTTACATAATAAGTGTGCTTGTAGTGCATGGCGATTGAAAAAAAAGTTGTAAGTTTGCAGCGGATAATAAGCCTCTAATGAACAGCAAATGGAATGAAGTGGGCAGAATGCTTAACCATTATCGCTACCTTATCGTAGTGGTGGTGGGCGTGCTTATCGTCGGTTTTGTCGACGATAACAGCTTTATGCACCGTTTGGAGTACGAAATTCAAGTAAGCGACTTAAAAAAACAAATAAAGGAATATAACGAACGCCACAGCACCGACACGGAACGGCTTCGCCAACTGAAACGCGATCCTAAGGCTATTGAGAAGATTGCGCGTGAGCGCTACTTTATGAAAGCCGACGATGAAGACATCTATGTGCTGAGCGATGACGAGAAACCTACACAACAACAAGATGAAACAACTGAATAAACTGCAATCCATCCTATACGCCGTTGGTGGTGCACTAATGGTGATTGGTGCGGGATGTTTCGCATTTATGTGGCAACAACGGGTGGTATGTTGGCTTTACCTCGCGGGAGCAACGCTGTTTTGCCTCATGCAATCCATGCAAACTTACGAAGGAACCGACTTTGTGGTGCGCCGCTTGAAACGTATTCAAGCTGTGGCCAACATCTTCTTTATGCTCGCCGGCATACTGATGGTAGACACGGCCTACATGTTTTTCCGTCCACTTTTCGACAGTTCCATCGCCTATGTAGACTATTTGTACAACAAGTGGGTGGTGCTTTTGCTCATTGCAGCCCTTTTGGAAATATACACCATGCACCGCATAGACCACGAAATGAAGAAAGACAAAAGGCAATAGGCCCTGACATGCGGCTATCCTTATATATACGTGCCTGCGGTGTGCAGGCTTTCAACAACTAACACTTTTCTTAAAAAATACTTAAAAGGGGGTTTGTTTGGATTAAATAGCATGAAAATAATTCGATAGCCCGCAAAAGCGTATTATCTTTGTGTGACAAGACAGAAACAATCAACTTATGAATAAAGTTCTATATACATTGTTCGCGTTGGTGCTGCTCACCTCGTGTGGTAGCAGCTACAATATCGAAGGTACTTCTAACATATCTACCCTCGATGGCCGAAAGTTATACCTGAAAGTACTGAAAGACAACGAATTTAAAAAGTTAGACTCGTGCGACGTTGTGCACGGCAAGTTCGGATTCTCTGGCTCGTTAGACTCTGTACGCATCGCCAATATCTTTATGGACGAAGAAAGTGTGCTGCCCTTGGTGCTTGAAAGCGGCAACATCATCGTAAAACTAGACGATGCACAGCAAAACGTGTCGGGAACACCACTCAACGACAAGCTGTTTAAGTTTTTTAATAAGTACAACCAACTGAAAAACCAAGAACAAGAGTTGGTGCATAAGCACGACCAAGCCATTATGAACGGCAGCAATATGGACGTGGTGAACGCCCGTTTGAACAGCGAGGCCGAACGTTTGTCGGGGCTTGAAGACAAGCTTATCACGTCGTTCGTGTGCGAAAACTTCGACAACGTGTTAGGTCCGGGCGTGTTTTTCATGGTTACTATCGGGTACGACTATCCCGAACTTACTCCTTGGATTGAAGACATCATGAGCAAGGCCACCGATAAGTTTAAGAACGATGCTTATGTGAAGGACTATTACGCCAAGGCGCAAGAAAACCAACAGATAATGAACGGAATGAAAGACGTGCCCATGCCTGCGCCTGCACCCACGCCGCAAGCTGCGCCTGCACCCACGCCAAACGACTTGGCCCAGCCCACAAAAGAATGAAAACCCTTATTTACGGCGCAACGATTGTGAACGAGGGACGCAGCTTTAAAGGCTGCCTAACCCTTGAAAACGACCTGATAGCAAGCGTAACCGAAGGCGAGGCCGTGCCCGAAGGACACTTCGACCTGCGGCTGAATGCCGAGGATTGTGTGGTTATGCCCGGCGTAATAGACGACCATGTGCACTTTCGCGAACCGGGTTTAACGGCCAAAGCCGATATCGAAAGCGAGAGTCGCGCTGCCGCATACGGTGGTGTGACCACGTTTTTCGAGATGCCTAACACCCTTCCGCAAACCACAACGCTCGACGCTCTGAACCAAAAACTGGAACTTGCGCAGGGCAAGAGCCACGTTAATTATAGCTTTTTCTTTGGAGCCACCAACCAAAACGCCCATCTTTTTGAGCGTTTGGACCCCAAACGCGTGCCGGGCATTAAGCTTTTTATGGGTGCTAGCACGGGAAACATGCTTGTCGACAGGCTCGAAACGCTTGAAAACATCTTTAAAAACGCGCCTTTGCCCATCATGACGCATTGCGAAGACACGCAACTCGTCAACCAAAATATGGTCGAGGCCAAGCGATTGTATGGCGACGACCCAGCCGTGGAGCACCATCCTGCAATAAGGAGTGCCGAGGCTTGCTACCATTCGTCGGCCTTAGCTGTGGAGTTGGCCACCAAATACGGGGCGCAACTGCATGTGGCACACCTCACAACGGCACGCGAACTGTCGCTCTTCGGCCACAATCCGCGTATCACGGCCGAGGTGGTCATTGCTCATTTGTGGTTCTGCGATGCCGATTATCGCACTCGTGGCACACAAATAAAATGTAACCCAGCCGTAAAGACCAGTGCCGACCGCGATGCTTTGCGTGCGGCTTTGACCGATGGGCGTATCTCGGTGGTTGCAACCGACCACGCCCCGCACCTCGTTTCGGACAAAATTGGCGGCTGTGCGAAGGCTGCTTCGGGCATGCCGATGGTGCAATTCTCGCTGCCTGCCATGCTCGAACTTTGCGAAAAGGGCGTGCTGACGATAGAAAGGGTGGTAGAACTGATGTGTCATGCGCCTGCTCGCTTGTTCGCTGTTAGCAAACGTGGCTTTATTAAGCCCGGCTATAAGGCCGACTTAGCCATCGTACGCCGCGGCGAACTGTGGACTGTAACGAAGGATTGTGTACAAAGTAAGTGCCAATGGAGTCCGATGGAGGGCGAGAAGTTCCGTTGGCGAGTGGTGCAAACCATCTGCAACGGACACTTGTTGCTCGATAAAGACGGCACGTTCGATGCTCAATATCGTGGTGAAGAGGTAGCTTTCTGCCATTGATGAAGGTGAAAAGAAGGGAAAGGTGAAAAGGTGAAAAGGTGAAAGGGTGAAAAGGTGAAAAGATGGCTAACGCCTTTAAAGGTGTCTAGCGGTTTCTAGGTTTCTAGTTCTTTCTAGCTTTCGGACAAGTCAGACTGGTCAGACTGGTCAGAATTAGCCTAACACCACCTAAACATTTGGCTTCACTCCTTAACTCCTCAAAAAGAACCCCTCAAAACAACAGAATGATACTAAAATATAACATCAACGACATACGTCCCTACATCAGTTGGCTGTACTTTTTCCACACATGGGGCATGAGTGGAAAGCCAACCGACGAGAAAGAGAAGTTGCGAAAAGAGGCCGAAGAGATGCTCGATGCAATGGAAACGCGTTACAGTACGCATGCCGTGTTCGAACTTTTCGATGCCAATAGCGACGGCGACGACCTTCTTTTGGGCGACATGCGCCTGCCGCTGCTACTCCAGCAGAAACCCAAAAGCACGCCCACAGGCATGATGCAACCCCATGCTAGCGTGTCGGGTTTAATGTTCGCGCATCCTCAATCGAAGTATTTCGACCTGGGAAAGATAGGCGAAGACCAGCTTGCCGACTACGCAAAGCGACGCGGTGTGCCGCTATACATGATTAAAAAGTTTGTGCAATAAGTGCAACAAGGGCGTAACAAACAACATTTAGCAAGTGATTTCAAGAATACTTATACCTCTATTGTTAGCCATCCTCTTGCCCGATCTCTACATCGAACGGCGCAATTGGAAAAGCAAACGCAAGGCAAAATGGCCTTTGCGCGTACTAAGATGGGTGCTTAGCCTAGGCATGATGGTGTTTACCATTGTGATGGCAGGTTCCAAAAACTTCGTCCCCGACAGTGTAGAGATACTCAACGTTTACCTCATTTGTTTGGGATTGTTGGTTGTACCCAAGTTTGTTTATGTAAGTTGTGCCATTGTTGGGCGCGTGTTTGCACGCCTTCGCCACTCAACCACCAACTGGGGAAAGGCCGTTGGCTACCTCTTGGCGTTGTTCTGCATCTATGTTTTGGCTTACGGATGGCTTATCGGAGCCAACAAACTGAACGTAAACCATGTGGAAATATATTCGCCCGACCTGCCTGAAGCTTTCGATGGCTACCGCATTGTGCAGTTTACCGATGCTCATGTGGGCAGTTTCGTAGGCAGTCGCGCTCACTTCTTGGAGCGAGCAGTCGATACAATCATGGCTCAACACGCCGATGCTATCGTGTTTACGGGCGATTTACAGAACGTACAACCCGCAGAACTCTATCCTTGTCGCGAGCAATTAAGTCGCCTCAACGCTCGCGATGGCATGTTCTCTGTATTGGGCAACCACGATTATAGCATGTATTTCAATGGTCCTGAGGCCATAAAGATTGCCAACGAGCGCGAAATGGTTGCACGTCAGCGGCAGTTTGGCTGGGATTTGCTGCTTAATGAGCATCGTGTAGTACGTCGCGGAGCCGACTCCATCGTGATTGCAGGAACCGAAAACGATGGTAGACCGCCGTTTCCTTCGCGTGCCGACTTGTCCAAAGCACTTAAAGGTGTGGGTAAAGGCTCTTTCGTGGTGCTGCTACAACACGACCCTTCGGCCTGGGAACGCAACATCTTGCCGCATAGTCATGCGCAGCTAACCCTGTCGGGGCATACGCATGGCGGTCAAGTAAGCCTTTTCGGACTTCGTCCCACCATCATTAGCTATAAGCAAGACAAGGGGTTATACACCCAAGGGCAACGCTCACTCTTCGTTTCATCAGGCTTGGGCGGTGTTGTTCCTTTCCGTTTTGGTGTTCCTCCCGAAGTGGTTGTCATCACCTTGCGGCGCGGAAAGGTGCAGTAAGTGGTAAGGAGTGAGTAGTAAGTAGTAAGGTGGTGAGGAGTAAGTAGTAAGGAGTAAGTGGAAAAGAGGTAATGAGTAAGTAGGAGATGAGTTAAGCCAATGCTCGTGTTTTGCTTAGTTTATAAGTCCGCAAGTAGTTGGATAATTCAAAGGAAACCTCCTTGTAGGCTCGTTAACTTGTCAACCTCTAAGCTTGTCAGCTCCTCAACTTGTGAACCCATCAATCTCGTATAAACAACAATGACAATTCTCTATCGCATCTACCAATTGTTTGTGGCCATTCCCCTAATAGTCTTGGCCACCGTGCTAACAGCCCTCGTCACCATCGTGGGATGCTTCATTGGCAACGGACACTTTTGGGGATATTACCCAGGTAAGTGTTGGTCGTGGTTTATTATCCGCATCTTGTTTCTGCCAATTAAGATAGAAGGGCGCGAACATTTGCAGCGTGGGCAGTCGTATGTGTTTGCTGCCAACCACCAAGGAGCGTTCGACATCTTTATGATTTACGGCTTTCTGGGGCGCAACTTCAAATGGATGATGAAACAATCGCTGCGCAAGATACCACTCGTGGGCAAGGCATGCGAGGCGGCTCACCATATTTTTGTAGACAAAAGAAGTGCCGCAAAGATAAAGAAGTCTATCGACCAAGCCCGACAAACCTTGCATAACGGCATGTCGTTGGTTATTTTTCCCGAAGGCGCACGCACCTTTACGGGGCATATGGGCGTATTTAGGCGTGGCGCTTTTATGCTGGCCGACGAGTTGCAGCTGCCTATTGTGCCTGTTACCATCAACGGCTCATTCGATGTTATGCCACGAACACGCGACCTTAAATGGGTGCGTTGGCACCGATTGAGGCTCACCATACACGCCCCGATAATGCCAATTGGACAAGGAACAGACAATACGAAGTTCTTAGAAGAACAGAGTTACCAAGTAATTATGGGCTCACTCGTTCCCGAATATCAAGGATTTGAGGCCAATCCCGACCAATAATCGCCCCCAATCAGTCAAAAATACGCACGTATGGCATTGCACTTCTGAGAAATAGCCTTACCTTTGCATAAGTAGAACCAACAAAGTTACACGGCATGAACACAAGCGACAGCATCGTTATCATCCCCACATACAACGAAAAAGAGAACATCGAGAAGATTATTCGAGCCGTATTTGCACTCGATAAATGTTTCCATATCCTCGTTATCGACGACGGCAGCCCCGACGGAACGGCGGCTATCGTGCGCCGAATGATTGACGAAGAGTTTGCCGACCGCCTGTTTATGCTCGAACGTAAAGGCAAACTAGGGTTGGGAACGGCTTATATCACAGGTTTCAAGTGGGCTTTGGAGCGAGATTACGAGTATGTCTTCGAGATGGATGCCGACTTCAGTCACGACCCTGCCGACCTGCCGCGCCTATACGCTGCATGCCACGACGAAGGCTACGATGTGGCCATTGGCTCGCGTTATGTTAGCGGAGTAAACGTTGTGAACTGGCCCATTGGGCGCGTGCTGATGAGTTATTTCGCATCGAAGTATGTGCGTTTCGTCACTGGTTTTACCGTGCACGACACCACAGCCGGCTTTAAGTGCTATCGCCGACAAGTACTTCAAACCATCCCGCTCGACGAAGTGCGTTTCAAAGGCTATGGTTTCCAAATAGAAATGAAGTACACCGCTTATAAGATTGGCTTTAAGATAAAAGAAGTTCCCGTGATATTTGTCAACCGCCGCGAGGGAACAAGCAAGATGAGTGGCGGCATTTTCGGCGAGGCTTTCTTCGGCGTTATGCGGTTGAGGCTCGACGGATGGACCCGAAAATATCCTAAAATACAGCAATGACCAAATTGGCTTGTGGATGGAAAGGAGTGGAATGGCCCCTGTGGCTTCCACTCCTTTTCATGGCATTATGGGTTTGTAAGATGATGAGTTCGTGAGTTTTTAACTTCATCAGTTACTCAGTCTGTAAGTGCTCAATACAATATTATGCAGTCACAACCCACAAACAGATGTGCAATCATCCACAAACGCAAGAACGCTCAAACACATAAACTCACGCACTCACGTACTCATAAGGTTATAAACTCACCACATCAGACCCCTCAAATTAATCGCATGTCGATGAACCTCCAACAAATATATTCAGGACAACCGCAGGCTGCCGCACTCGACAAAACCCTTGCCGATGCAGCCATTCGCCGCATCTTTCTCCAAGGTATGGTTGCTTCCACTGCGCCTGTTTTCTTTTCGGGCATGGCGCAACGCCGTCCCCAAACCACCCTTTTCGTACTGCAAGATGCCGACGAGGCTGGTTATTTCTATCAAGACTTGGTGCAACTGATGGGGCAGAACGATGTGTTGTTCTTCCCTTCATCGTACAGGCGTGCCGTAAAATACGGACAACGCGATGCTGCCAACGAGATATTGCGCACCGAGGTGTTGGCTCGTCTTGCTGCCGAAAGGCCCACTTACGTGGTTTGCGCGCCCGATGCACTGAGCGAATTGGTTGTTTCAAAGCAACGGTTAGACGAACGTACGTTGCGGTTAAGCGTGGGGCAGACCATAGATGTTGTGCAAATGGTGAAAACTTTGCGGGCTTTCGACTTCCGCGAGGTGGACTATGTGTACGAACCTGGGCAGTTCGCCGTACGCGGTAGCATTGTAGACATCTACTCGTATAGCCACGAATTGCCTTTCCGCATCGACTTTTTCGGCGACGAAATCGACACCATTCGCACCTTCGATGTAGAAAATCAGCTGTCGAAAGACAAACGCGAAGCCGTTGAAATTGTTCCCGAACTAGCGCGGCAGGCCAACGAAAAGGTGTCGTTCCTAACGCTTTTGCCCCCCGACGCCCTGCTTGTGATGAAAGATTTTGGCTATGTTCGCGACACAATAGCGCGCATTTACGACGAGGGCTTTGCCCATCAAGCATTGGAGGCACAGCTAGATGGAGCCACCGAGGTGGAGCAACAGCAGATACGAACCGCCATGCAAAAAGAGTTACAGCTGCTCACCGCAAGCCAATTTGCCCACGATGCCGCCGCATTTAGGCACATTTACATTGGTAGTAAGCCGTCAGACGAGGTTCAAGCCACCATTGCTTTCCACTTTTCGGCACAGCCCCTGTTTCATAAAAACTTCGACTTGCTGCGCCAAACACTCGAAGACTATCAGCTGCAAGGCTACCGATTGGTGCTTTTGGCCGACAGTAAGAAACAACAAGAACGCCTTCGCGACATCCTTACAGCCGAGCAAAAGTCGGCTGCACCACTAAAAATGGAGTCGGCAGGCGACTTTACTTTGCATGCAGGATATGTGGATAACGACCTTCGCGTTTGCTTTTTCACCGATCACCAGATATTCGACCGTTTCCACAAATACAATCTTAAAAGCGAACGTGCACGCGCTGGCAAGCTGGCGTTGACGATGAAAGAGTTGCAAGAGATGGAACCGGGCGACTTCATCGTGCATGTAGACTTCGGCATCGGCAAGTTTGGCGGCTTGGTTCGCGTGCCCACTGGCAACTCGTATCAAGAGATGATACGCATCGTTTACCAAAACAACGATAAGGTAGACGTATCCATCCATTCGTTATACAAGATTTCGCGCTATCGTAAAGGTACGGCCACCGAGCAGCCACGGCTTTCTACACTAGGCACGGGAGCTTGGGAACGCTTGAAAGAAAAAACCAAGAAACGTATCAAGGATATTGCCCGCGACTTGATAAAGCTCTATGCCAAGCGGCGCACCGAACGCGGATTTGCATTCAGTCACGACTCGTTTATGCAGCACGAACTAGAAGCAAGTTTCCTTTACGACGACACGCCCGACCAGCTGAAAGCCACAACCGAGGTGAAGGCCGACATGGAACGCGCCCGCCCAATGGACCGCCTGGTGTGCGGCGACGTGGGTTTTGGCAAAACCGAAGTGGCCATACGCGCCGCATTTAAGGCCGCATGCGACTCTAAACAGGTGGCCGTGATGGTGCCAACAACGGTTTTGGCCTTCCAACACTTCAAAACTTTCAGCAAACGATTAGAGAATTTGCCCGTAAGGGTCGACTATTTGTCGCGCGCCCGTTCGGCAAAACAAACCCGACAAGTGCTAGACGACCTCGCCGCAGGCAAGATAGACATCATCATTGGCACGCACAAGCTTATTGGAAAGACCGTAAAATGGCACGACTTGGGACTGCTTATCATCGACGAAGAGCAAAAGTTCGGCGTGTCTACTAAGGAAAAGCTGCGCACACTTAAAACCAATGTCGACACGCTCACCATGTCGGCCACGCCCATTCCGCGCACGGTGCAGCCTTCCTTGATGGGTGCGCGCGACATGAGCGTAATGCGAACGCCGCCCCCAAACCGCCATCCCATACACACAGAGATAGCAACATTCGACGGCGCATTCATTGCCGAGGCCATAAACTTCGAGATGAGCCGCAACGGGCAGGTGTATTTTGTGAACGACCGAATAGCAAATCTCCCCGAATTAGCCAACATCATACGCAAGCATGTGCCCGATTGCCGTGTGGTTATAGCGCATGGACAGATGAAACCAGAAGACTTGGAGAACGCGCTTATCGACTTTATGAACCACGAATACGATGTGTTGCTCTCCACTTCGATTATCGAAAACGGCATCGACATATCCAATGCCAACACCATTATCGTGAACCATGCCCACAAAGTGGGACTAAGCGATTTGCATCAGATGCGTGGACGCGTGGGCAGGAGCAACCGCAAGGCCTTCTGTTACCTGCTGGCACCGCCCCTTTCGGCCTTAACGCCCGATGCCCGACGTCGCTTAGAGGCACTCGAAACGTTCTCCGACCTGGGCAGTGGCTTTAACATCGCCATGCAAGACCTTGATATTCGTGGGGCAGGCAATCTGCTTGGTGCCGAGCAGAGTGGCTTTATGGAAGACTTGGGCTACGAAACGTATCAGAAAATTCTGTCGCAAGCAGTTACTGAACTGCGTAACGACGAGTTTGCTGACCTATATGCGGAGAGTATTGAGCAAGGAGAAGAGGTGGGTGGCGACCAATTTGTGGAAGACTGCGCCTTGGAAAGCGACCTTGAAATGTATTTCCCCGACAACTACGTGCCAGGTAGCAGCGAACGGATGTTGCTTTATCGCGAATTGGATAATATCGAAAACGATACCGAATTGGATGCCTATCGCAATAGGCTTGTAGACCGTTTCGGACCTGTTCCGCCGCAAGGCGAAGAGCTGATGCAAGTGGTGGCTTTGCGACGTATTGGCAAACGATTAGGCTGCGAGAAGATAATGCTTAAACAAGGGCGCATGCTCATGCAGTTTGTTAGCAACCCCAACAGTGCTTACTATCGGTCGAAGGCCTTCGACAACGTGCTGACTTACATCGCCAATAACCCACGCCGTTGCGACTTGAAGGAGATAAAAGGTCGCCGAATGATGCACGTTTCGGCCGTGCCTACGGTTGGCGATGCCGTTAAAGTGTTGCGCACCATCGAGAATAAGCCTGCGCCCAAGGTGGGGTAGGCTTGCGCCAATGCACCCTATATATAAGGTATGGGTGCATTGCGCGCAATATCTAAACTTGCAAACAACAACTATGGCATGCTTTTGCACTGCCAATAATTTTTAGGAGGACAGAAACAATGACAATCAATCACACCAATAACGAGCAGAACGGCGAGTTTGTGGCCTTCGAGGGCGAAGAAAAACTGGGCTACATCAGTTACGAATGGGTGGATGCCGACCACTTTGCCATCGTGCACATCGTGGTTTCGCCCGAACATAAGGGTAAGGGCATTGGCAAGATACTGCTTGATGCGGCTGCCGATTATGCTCGTAAGCACAACAAGAAGATAAAAGACGTATGTTCTTTTGTTACCGTGCAGTTTGCGCGGAGCGATAAGTACAACGACGTTAAGGGCTAATCCCTACAACGCGTTTCTTTATTGGCATATTCTACAAAAGGAAACATGGCGCAAACTACCGCAAAGCAGGTCAATCGTTTTGCGGTAGTTTACGCCATGTTTCATTGCTACCATAAAGTGTTATGCAAGCTAACATGGGCTTTTGTTCCAAACCTACGTGCCATTACCCCAACCAACAATTTTCTACTATAAACCCAATAGTCCGTCAGTTGCTAGCTTACAGCTTTTTTCCGAGTAGCC
>CAUPVH010000008.1:0-12041 GCA_963514635.1 uncultured Prevotella sp.
GTTTTATACCTTATCAGTGCATTCTTATTGGCTGGCATCGTTATATATATATTTAATTAGGTGTATGGCGAAGGCCGTTCGCTGTACTAAAACATCACAAAGATAACGAGTTTCTACGCAACCTATTTGCGTAGAGGTGCTAAAATTGAAAAAAATGGGGTTTAAATGCAAGTTTTTTCTCATTACGCAAAAACACTGCGTACCCTTAAACGAACTTTGCAAACGAAAAGGGAAGGCAACCAGCCGAACTCTAAAAAACAACATATCGGCAACATAACACATTAAATACATATAGCAATGGAAACAAAAATAATAAACAACAGGCTCGTGAAGATATGGGCTAGTAGCGTAGATGCTAAGGCCATGCAACAGATTGAGAACCTTACCACGTTGCCCTTCTTGTTTCACCACCTTGCCATCATGCCCGACGTGCATGCAGGAATGGGTATGCCCATTGGCGGTGTGCTGGCTTGTAAAGATGCAGTTATACCCAATGCCGTGGGCGTAGACATTGGTTGTGGCATGTGCGCAGTGAAGTCGAACTATAAGGTGGCCGACATATCGCCAGATGTTTTGAGGAAGAAAATAATGAGTGGCATTAGGCAACGCATACCCTTAGGCATGATGCACCATACGGAACCCCAACCCGAATGTTACTTACCCGTGGGACATGAGATAGCCCGCATGGAGGTGGTGAAACGTAGGCAAGCGGCCATTGTTTACGAAGTGGGTACGCTTGGCGGAGGAAACCACTTTATAGAACTGCAAAAAGACGAGGAAGGAAACCTTTGGGTAATGTTGCATTCGGGTTCGCGAAACCTTGGTAAGCTGGTTTGCGAACATTATAACAAGCTTGCCCAGCAGCTTAACGCCCGTTGGCACACGGTGGTAGACGAGAAATTGCACTTGCCTTTCTTACCCGTTGGGTCGACAGAGTTTAAAAATTATTGGGCAGAAATGCAATATTGTATAGATTTTGCGTTATGCAATAGAAGCCTGATGATGCAAAGGGTGCAAGAGGTGCTTGCAGAAGCACTGCCCGGCATTGCGTTCGAGCCGATGATAAACATTGCGCACAACTATGCCGCATGGGAAAACCACTATGGTAAGAACGTTATTGTACATCGCAAAGGTGCTACTTTGGCTCGCGAAGGCATGGTGGGCATCATCCCTGGTTCGCAAGGCACGGCTTCGTATATCGTGGAGGGGTTTGGCAATGCAGCCTCGTTCATTTCTTGTTCGCATGGTGCGGGTCGCTTTTTAAGTAGAACGACCGCCATAGCGTCACTGGATATGCAGGCCGAAGTGGCACAGCTTGAGGCCAAAGGCATTGTTCATGCCATACGTTCGCAAGACGATATGCAAGAGGCAACAGGTGCATACAAAGACATCGAAGAGGTTATTGCCAACCAAACAGACCTGATTAAGGTGAAAACCAAACTCCTACCCATCGCGGTGATTAAGGGTTAAGGTGGCTAGGCAATGAACAAGACTGCGCAACGAGTGATAAAGCGTAGTGCTCCTTTATATAAAGGCATGTGTTTATCGCTAACACACCCTAACGCGCAGCTTGGCGCATACTGTAAAGGGAAATGGAGGGACGGTCAAGTTGGTCTTACTTCAACATCTAAGGGATTTTAGACCAGCAATTACCGCCCTCTCACCCCCTTTTTTTATTTAGGTGGCGATTTCGTTAGTCCGTGAGTTGATGAGTTTCCTCAAACATCCTCCTAAGTTTATAGCTTGTAAGCTAAGGCGTATGCGGGGGAACGTCATACAATTAGGAACTAAACAGCGATGAAACGCTACGTCTTTATTTCTAGATTATAAAGCCAATGGCGAGCAATAACACCTCGCCCATATTTTAACAGCTTGGAAAACAACCAGCATCAACAATTCCACAACATGGACAACATCATAGCAAACAAAGTGGCTTTGCGTTATCAAGCCCTGTTTATAGATATTGATAGCCAACAGATAAAGCAACCCCACGAACCAACTGTGGTTGCGTTGACCTTGGTTTCGCGCCTTAGCAAGTTTGGGTATGGCGTAGAACAAGATTTGTTGCAGGCGTTTTATTGGGCATCGGAGAAACAAATCGAGGATGTTTATGTAGTGATGGCTGATGTGTTGCGCCTGAAACAGAATTGGGCTTCGTTGGTAAAAGGGTGGGGTACGCCAACAAAAGAAAGCCTTATCGACCATTTTATCACCTATGTGGCCAACAGGTTTAAGGGGAAACTTCAACTGGAAGGCACAACTTTGCCTTGCGGACACTTCATTCCCTACGGCACTTTCCCACTTGAACGATACAACGGTTGCCCATATTGCGGCACACCGTTTGTCACTTCAACATTCGTTTACGAGGGACAGGGAAAGAAACTAAAGCCCCTGCACCTCTTTACACGCGTTGACTTGGAGCGCGAACTTCGCACTTTGCTTACTTCGCCCACGCCGTTAGATGCTACTCAGGCGCAATCGGTGGCGCAACTGCTCATGCTGTTCGATTTGCCTAACGATGTAAACATTGCCATGAAAGAGACGGCGATGATTGTCATTAAGGCATTGGTGGCGGCAGGAAAAGGCGAACAGGCAACAAGGCTTTTTGAAACGCCTGCCGATATACTGCGGTTTCTATGGTACGAGAAAAATGGATGCGCACGAATTATTGAACCCCGAACGCTCATTGCCAACGCCAGAGGTCTTCATTGGCACATGGCCGCACAAGAAAACAAGGCTAGTGAAGCGGGAGAGGCTATGCGCGAGCGACTAAAACTGAAATACAACAGGGCGTATTGCCGACTTGTGGCCACGTGGATGAATGCCATTCCCCTATCTAGCGAAAAGTCGGCAGAGGCAATGCACGCCAAAAGGGGAATGTGGGTGCGTATGATTAGGGCATTGCGGCTGGCTGAATATGCGCGTAAGAAAGGGTTCGAACGACTTGCCGCATTGCTAGACGTGTTTTATTGCCAAACTTACACCCCTTGGCTAGGTATGCTAGACAAGGCACGAAGGGCAAACGATGCCCAACTAACCTTCTCGTTATTGTCCCAACGCCCTGGCTTGTTTGCCCGTAGTCTGTTCTCAACCATGCTTAACTTTGATTCGCAGAGAACACTTGCGGCCTTCGAAGGCATTGTTCATCAGCTGCCTGCGCGTCTGTTGCTCTCGTTAAACAATGCGGCTAAGGCCTATTTCGACCCAGAGCGCATGCGTTTGGCACGTCCCATAACGGGTGTGATGCACAATCTCGACCCTCATCCGCTACTTGTTTCTTTCGATGATGCACAGCTGAAACAGATGATTGCAGACGTAAATGCGATGTACAAGCGAGCAATGAAAAGCCGATATGCGCAACAGGCGCACTGTGCTGGTGGCACCGTTTATATTGACCCACGACTTTATCAGGTGCCAATCGGCGTGGGCGATAGGTCGAATAGCGTTCAAGACAGGGCATGTGCGTTGCAAGGAACGCGCTTTAAGGTAGAAGGCAATGCCGTTAGGCTGTTCATGCAATGGGGTAATGGGTTGCCTGCCCAACACCTAGACATGGACCTAAGTGCTGGTATAGCCCTTGAAAATGGTAAATCAATATTCTGCTCTTATTTCAATCTATCTTGCCCAGGAGCAAAGCATTCGGGCGATATACGAAATATTCCAGAGCAGGTTGGTACGGCCGAGTACATCGAATTGAACTTAAACGAATTGGAAAAGGCTGGTGCGCGATACGTAACATTTAGTTGCAATGCCTACTCTTGCGGTGCACTGTCGCCCAATTTAATGGTTGGTTGGATGAATTCTGCCTATCCCATGACCGTTTCTGATAAGGATGGTGTGGCCTACGACTCGTCGTGCGTTCAGCATGTGGTGCGTGTTGACGAGTCCAATTTGTCTAAGGGATTAGTGTTTGGTGTGCTCAATGTGCAACGAAGAGAGATAGTTTGGTTGGAGATGCCATATACTTCACAAACTATTTTAGGCGTTGATGTGGCTAGTGTTGAGGCTCTTCTGAAACGATTGGAAGAGAAAACGACGGTTGGCGAATTGCTGGAAATAAGGGCCGAGGCGCAAGGCGCAACGTTAGTTGGCAACGAAAGCGGTGCCGATGAACGCTACACTTACCAATGGGCACTGAATACCGCGGAGGTGAGCAAGCTGTTGTTGGGCTAGGATAAAGAAATATAAGCAAGTTTGTGGGCTAACGAGAAGGCAAGGGAAACAATTAACTTGTTTCTTGTCGACTCGTCAGCTTGTTTACTTGTTAGTTCGTCTATCAGTCAACTCATAAACTTATCCTACGTTCACATGTCAACTCGTTCACTTGTATCTCGTCAACTGGTTAACTTGTCTTCTTGTTGACTTGTCAACCAATCTCCTTTCTTCACTTGCTTAATATTTCCAAGTTGTTATCTCCAATCTTAGCAGCCATAACTGAATAGCTACTTCCTGCCGAGCCATAGATAGTAGAGGTGGAGGCCAGCATCCACAGTTCGGCCACTCCACCTCTAATGCCTGCAATGCTATTGCGTGCGGCAGGCTTGGGCGAAGTGATGATGCGGTTGCCAAATTCGGCCTTTAATGCCGTCTTGGTAGCTTCGTCGTCGGTTGCAAGAAATATGCGCGTGTCATTGTGTTGATCAATTTCGCGTCGTGCAGCATCGACAAATAAGCTAAGCGGACTTCGTTCAATCGACTCCTTATTGTCTGTGCGCCTAATGTGCATGCCAATGGTATGCGCCGAGAAACGTTCGCGATAGCTTTGTATTTCATCGAGAACAGGACCGACGGGATGGAACAAATGCTTATAAACAGAATTGGGAACGTTTCCAAAATCTTGGTAACAGCTCATGTAGCTGTTCTTTCCTGTTGCCCATTCATTAAAGTCAAATCCTTGATTTTTTAAGGGTGTAACCTGCCATTCGTCTATGCGTTGCGCGAAACGGAGCCTCTGATACAATAGTGGAATACGGAAATTACGCTTTCTAGGTCGGTCGAGTGTAAGTAGTTCCCATGCTTTGGCCTCCCTTGCCACCATCTCTACGTTATCAATAGGTTCGAAAATGGAATGGAAAGGGGCATTAAGTGCCCAATCGCAAAACCATATCGTCTCGACTTTAACCCCTGTATTTGCGGCTAACTGCCATGCCGATGCCATAGCGCGCATTCTGTTGGCTAGTCCGCCTGAGGGTACAAAAAGTAGTTTTCCTGTATTCATTGCATTTGATTTCGTGTTGTATTGAATGCAGATTGCCATGATAATTGTTGTCGGTTGTACGCCTATCTCTAGGCAATGGCATACTGTTAAACAACTTTATGTGGCTTTCCGTTCATCATTTAGTTTGTTGGTGTGAGTGCATATCACGAGAGTTAGCCTGCCGAAAGTGGAGTGGAATGGCCGAAACGTGCCCTCGCATGGATGTTTATTCCACGATGTCGAACACATCCTCCTTATCTTTCTCCGATTGTTTTGGCGCTTTCTTCTGTTTTTTCAAGTTGCCCTTATCGTCTAGCAAGCCATAGGTTGTGCGTTGAACCACAAATTCTGTTCTGCGGTTCAGCTGGTTGCATATCTCCTGCTTGTCTTTGTCTAGCTTGGTAATAAAGTCTTCGGTCAGCACATCGCCCTCTTTCAACCACTTATAACGCTCAGTCAGTTTCTTTCTAATGGTTTTAGGCTTTTCCTTACCATAGCCAACGGGGGTGAGTCTTTGTGGGGCGATGCCTGCCTCGATAAGGTATTGCACCACGGCATTGGCTCTATGTTGTGACAATACCTTATTGTATTCGGGCTTTCCGCGATAATCGCAGTGCGCGCTTAGTTCGATAGTGACGTTGGGGTTCTCGTTAAGAAGTTTCACAAGTTCGTCTAGTGCCTGCTTTGATTCGGGGCGTAAGGTGTACTTATCCAGGTCGTAAAAGATGTTGTCGATGAGTACGGGAGCGGTGATGGAGGCCAAGGGAAACTGCAAAACGTATTCGTGCGAGGTTTCGGAAGGTTTCACCGCGAGTTCTTCTTTGTGGTTGAGGTAGCCCTTGCAGGTGGCCAACATCACGTATTCAACGCCTGGTTTCACCACTTGTTTGAACGAACCATCGGCCAACACATTCAGTTTGAGGTTCGTTCCGTCGTTTCCCACCATAAATACTTGTGCCGCGGGCAGTTCGTAACCGTCTTGTTCGTACACCCATCCTTTAATGCTCTGCACTATTTCGGGATATTCGAAGGCGTAGATGTGGTCCCATCCGCGCGCATCTCCACGATTCGAGGAAAAGAATCCGCGGTTGTATGGGCCTTCGAAGGTAAGTCCGAAGTCGTCGCCATTTGAGTTTAGGGGAAAACCTAGATGCTCTATCGTCCATCGTTGGTCGGTATTTTGCCGCGCCACATACACATCTAGTCCACCCAGTCCAACGTGTCCGTCGGACGAGAAGTAAAGATCGCCGTTGGGTCTGAACGTAGGGAAACATTCGTTACCGGCTGTATTGATGGGTTCACCAAGGTTCTCCATTTCTCCCAAGCCGCTGGTGGTAAGCCTAATGCGCCATAAGTCTTGCCCGCCTTGCCCCCCTGGCATGTCCGAAACAAAGTAAAGCCATTGCCCATCGGGCGAAACGGCAGGGTGGGCGAAACTTGAAAGCGTGTCTTTCGATATGTCTAGTTTCGTGGCCTTTGCCCAAGCAGCATCCGAACGGGCAGAAGTCATCACCTGCGCATAACGCGGATAGTTGGGGTCTGTGGCGCATTGGGTAAAGTACATCGTGCGTTGGTCGGGCGAGAAGGTACAAGCCCCCTCGTCGTATTCGGTGTTCAGTCCGCCTTGCACGGGTTCGGGCTTGCTCCATTTGCCCTTGTCATCGCGTTCCGAAACAAAAATGTCGGCAGGTTTAGCGCCTGTTATTCCGCTTAGCGCATCGCCCTTGGCCTCGTTTCGGGTGGACGAGAAGTAAAGTTTGTTGTGATCGTCGCCGAAGTACATGGGCGAATAGTCGGCCCTGTGCGAGTTAAAGGCGTCCATGCGTTTCACGATATAGTGTGAGCCTTCGCTCTTAGCTTGCGCCGCTTGTTGTGCAGAGATAAGTCCTTCGTTGGCCAATTTGTTTCCAGGCAAGGAGTCGAGGGCAATTTTAAATTGCGTTTCTGCTGCCTTGTATGCTCCCGTTTTGAGCAGTTGTCTGCCCAAAAGAAGGTGCGTGTTGGCGTCGGCTAGCCCAAACCGCAGCACATTTTGGTATGCGCCCACAGCCTTTTGGCTAGCGTTCATTTTGTCGTAGCAGAACGCCAGCTTGGTAGATATGTGCCCTCTTGCGGCTTTATCTTTGGCCGGCGTTCGCGTATAAGCCTGTTTAAAATTATTGGCGGCATCGAAATATTCGCCCAGTGCCAAGTTTTTTTCACCCTTCTTGATGTAAGCGTCGGCACCACACGATGTGGCGACGAGGGTTATAATCATGAGAAGGGCGTTTATGTGGATTGATTTCATCTTGTTGTTTCTTCGTATGAAGTTGGCAGCTTTTTGTATTAGCAACGTGCTTTTGGGCGTTTTATTATAATGGCTGGTTTAAAAGTTCCTGCTGCATAACAAGTGGGCTTTACTTAGATGGGCCCTGTCGTGGCTTTGGGTTTATGGTCTGCACGGCTCGTTTACACCTTCACCAAGTCGCTCATTACGCTATCACTGATAAAGATACCCGTTCTTGAAAGCGCAATGTTGTTGCCCGAAAGCACTAGGTTCCCTTGCCTTAGATGATGTTCGGCGGCTTGCAAAAGATATTGGCGATGCGCATTGCTTAACCTATTGAGGTCTAATCCCTCTTTTGTTCTGAGTGCTGTTGTTATCCAATCGTTGTATTTTGTATCCTCGTTTAGCACCTCTCTTTCAATTGGCAGGGTGCCGTTTTCAATGGCATCCATGTATTTTCGGAGGTTGGAAACGTTCCATTGGCGCGAGTTACCATCGTAAGAGTGAGCCGATGGGCCAAGTCCCAGGTACGGAATGGCTTGCCAATAGCTGGCATTGTGGCGCGACCTGAACCCTTCGCGAGCGAAGTTACTTATCTCGTAATGTTCGTAGTTGTTGGCAACGAGCGTGTCTACAAGTAGGTTGAACATGTCTAGGCTTAGGTTGTCGTCTATTTCAGACACACGTTCTTGTTGCAGCAGTCGGAACAGTGGCGTGCCTTCTTCGTACATCAGACTGTAAGCCGAGATGTGTTCAATGCCAAGTTCAATGGCGTTTTGTAAGTCTATGGCCCATTCGTCGAGCGTCTGTTTGGGAAACCCGAAGATAAGGTCGATGCTGATATTGTTGATGCCCACTTGTCTAAGCCTTTCAATGGCGGGTGCTATGTCGGTAGCCTTATGTCGTCTGCGCAGGAATGTTAGCCGTTCATCGGAGAATGTTTGCACGCCCATGCTGACGCGGTTAACGGGTAGGCGGCTGATGGCTTGGGCAAATTGGGGCGTTATGTCGTCGGGATTGCACTCGATGGTTACTTCGACATTGGGCGAAATATGGAAGGCAGGTACCTGTTGCTCCTTATTATTATATTCCTTATTATATAAGGTGTCGAATAGCCGTTGTAAGTTTTGTTCGCTTAGTTGCGAAGGCGTTCCACCGCCAAAATAGATGGTATCTATCGTTATCGCCGACGAGGGGGAGGTCTTGTCAAGCAGGTAATCGCGCCTCATTTCCAGCTCGGAACATAGCGCCTGCACAAGGCGGTCTTGGCTAGAAAGGGTAGTTATGGTGTAGAAAGCGCAATAGATGCACCTGCTTGCACAGAAAGGAACATGTATGTAAATACCAGCCATCTTTTTCTTTTTAGGAGCAAAAGTACTAAAATGTTTTAAATTCTGTACACTTTTTATGGTATGTTTTGGTGGGATGGCATAAAATACCTATCTTAGACGGCGGAAAAGGCAACGATGCTTTTCTCCATGAAACGTGAGATTACTAACACTTTAAATCTTTTGATATGAGGGTTTATCAGACGAACGAAATTAAGAACATTGCCCTAGTGGGCAGTGCGGGTTCCGGCAAGACCACTCTTGCCGAGGCAATGCTTTTTGGTAGTGGTGTAATCAAGCGCCGTGGCTCGGTGGAAGCAAAGAACACGGTGAGCGATTATTTCCCCGTTGAACAGGAATATGGCTACTCGGTCTTCCCGACAATATTCCATGTAGAGTGGAACAACAAAAAGCTGAACATCATCGACTGTCCCGGAGCTGACGATTTTGTGAGCGGAGCAATAACCGCGCTGAACGTTACAGACGAGGCCGTTATCTTGATTAACGGGCAATACGGTCCCGAAGTGGGAACACAAAACAATTTCAGATACACGGAAAAACTCAAGAAACCTGTTATCTTCCTTATCAACCAGCTGGATTCGGAGAAGTGCGACTTCGATAACATTATCTCGACCATGAAGGATATCTATGGCGAGAAATGTGTGCAAATTCAGTATCCTACACAAACAGGGCCAGGCTTTAATGCCATCATCGACGTGCTTACCATGAAAAAATATTCGTGGAACGCTGAGGGAGGCTCGCCAAAGGTGGAAGACATTCCTGCTGAAGAAATGGAAAAGGCTACGGCTTTGAATAAGATATTGGTTGAGGCAGCAGCCGAGAACGACGAAGGCCTGATGGAGAAGTTCTTCGAAAGCGAAACACTTACCGAAGACGAACTGCGTGAAGGCATTCGCAAAGGTCTTGTAACGCGCAGCATTTTCCCCGTATTCTGCGTGTGCGCAGGCAAAGACATGGGTGTGCGTAGACTTATGGAGTTCTTGGGTAATGTGGTTCCGTTCGTAAGCGAGATGCCCAAACTGCACAATACTCGCGGTGAAGAAATAACACCTGCAACAGAAGGACCTGCCTCCATTTATTTCTTTAAAACGGGAATGGAACCACACATCGGCGAAGTGTCGTACTTCAAGGTGATGAGCGGGTGCGTAAAGGTGGGCGACGACATGACGAACGCCGACCGCGGTTCGAAAGAACGTATCGGACAACTTTACGCTTGTGCTGGCGCAAACCGCATACCAGTAGACAAACTGAATGCAGGCGACATCGGATGTACCGTTAAACTTAAAGACGTAAAGACTGGTAACACCCTCAACGCTAAGGATTGCGACAATAAGTTCGACTTTATCAAATACCCCAATTCAAAATATTCGCGCTCAATAAAAGCCGTTAACACGCAAGACACAGAGAAGTTGATGGCTGCCTTGCTTAGAATGCACCAGGAAGACCCAACGTGGGTGGTGGAGCAAAGCAAGGAGTTGCGACAAACTATCGTACACGGTCAAGGCGAGTTCCATTTAAGAACCCTCAAATGGCGACTGGAAAACAACGAGAAACTGCAAGTGAAGTTCGGCGAACCGAAAATTCCTTATCGTGAGACCATCACCAAGTCGGCTAGCGCAGAGTATCGCCACAAGAAACAGAGTGGTGGTGCAGGGCAATTTGGTGAAGTTCATCTCATCATCGAACCTTATGCAGATGGCATGCCCGACCCAACGACTTATAAGTTGAATGGGCAAGATGTGAAGATGAACATCAAGGGCAAAGAAGAATTGCCGTTGGAGTGGGGAGGCAAACTGGTGTTCATCAACTCGGTTGTTGGTGGAGCCATCGATGCACGTTTCATGCCGGCAATTCTGAAAGGTATCATGGACTGCATGGAACATGGACCGTTAACGGGTAGCTATGCGCGAGATGTACGCGTTATCGTGTATGATGGCAAGATGCACCCCGTAGATTCAAACGAACTTTCGTTCATGTTGGCTGCACGTCGCGCTTTCTCTGACGCGTTTAAAGCAGCAGGACCAAAGATTCTTGAACCCATTTACGACTTGGAAGTGTACGTTCCAGACGATTTCATGGGCGACGTGATGAGCGACTTGCAAGGAAGACGCGCATTGATAATGGGCATGGACAGCGAGGCGGGATACCAAAAGCTGATGGCTAAGATTCCTTTGAAGGAACTGTCCAACTATTCTATATCGTTGAGTTCGCTTACTGGCGGACGCGCATCATTCACCACTAAGTTTGCTAGCTACGAGCTTGTTCCGAACGAAATACAGCAAGAACTGATTAAGGAACACGAGGCTGAGTTGGCTAATGAAGAAGAGCAAATTTGTTTAGGTTTATCATTAATTAAGTCCCTGGCAGCCACCAGAGTGTGGCTGTCGGGGATTGATACCATTCGAAAAACGCCTTTTTACCAGGAAAGCACCGATAGTTAATTGCCTATATTCGCATACACACTGGCTTTTTCGTTAACGTATTTGAAAACGGGAAACGTTTTTAACATTCGAGTTGTGTTATTTCGTTAGCCCAGTTAATTTTGCAAATATGAAGAAAAGAACGATTTGGACAATAGCAATCATAATGGGAACTTCTTTCCTTGCTCTTCTGTTCGTGCAGCTGAAGTATATTCAGGAGATGGCGGACATGAAGAAAGAGCAGTTTGATGAGTCTGTAAATCGAGCTTTATATCAAGCGTCGCGTAACATGGAACTTAACGAAACGCTGCGCTATCTTGAAAAAGACATTAACGAAACCGAGCATAGGGCACTTCAAAACGATAGCGCAAGCGGGCGCAACGGCCTGCCCGACGGCTCTTACCAGCGTTCGCACCAATTGTCGCTTGGCGATAAGGGCGGCATGATGTACACGGCTTTCGAACTGAAAACCATTACAACCAAGCCCTCCCAAATGCCAAAGGCCATGATTTTGAGGAGCGACAAGAACTCGCTCTCGGAAGCATCGAAAGCCATGCAAGAGGTGGTGAAGAACAGATATGTTTACCAACGCGCGCTGTTAGACGAGGTGGTGTACACCATTCTTTATTCGGCATCTGAGCGTCCGCTGAAAGAGCGTATCAACTTCAAGTCGCTAGACCAGGACCTTAAAAACGAATTGATGAGCAACGGCATAAACCTGCAATACCATTTCACTGTGTCGACACCCGATGGTAGGGAGATTTATCGCTGTTCTGACTATTCGGAAGAGGGCGAAGACTATTCTTACT
>CAUPVH010000009.1:0-11651 GCA_963514635.1 uncultured Prevotella sp.
CCAACACGCAAGGCTGTCGGATGAAAGACAAGTTCCTTGTGAACATCTATATCGTTTTGCCTGCTGCCCTTGCTATTGTGGCCATTTACACGTTCTTGGGCTTTGGCGTTGCAAGCACACATGCCCCTTCAAGCATACAATATCTCAACATCTTGCCCTATGTATTGGTTATCGTTACGGCCATTTTTGGAATGAACGTGATGGCTGTACTTACGCTTGGCATTGGCATGACGGGCATTATCGGCATTTGGAACGGTGCCTACGACCTCTTCGGGTGGTTCCATTCGATGGGTGAAGGTATCGTGGGCATGGGCGAACTCATCATCATCACCATGCTGGCAGGTGGCCTTTTAGAAATTATCCGCATGAATGGCGGTGTAGATTATGTTATCAGCAAGCTTACGGCACGCATCAATGGCAAGCGCGGAGCAGAGGGAACTATAGCTCTGCTCGTTGCATTGGTAGACGTATGCACGGCCAACAACACCGTGTCTATCCTCACTGTGGGCGGCATAGCCAAGGATATTTCGCAGCGTTATGGCGTAGACAGCCGCAAAAGTGCCAGCATACTCGACACCATGTCGTGCTGCATTCAGGGCATCATCCCCTATGGCGCGCAGTTACTTATGGCAGCCGGCTTGGCTAAAATAAACCCTGCGCACATCGTGCCTTACCTCTATTATCCCTTTGCCATTGGACTTGTAACCATCTTGGCCATTGTTCTCAGATACCCCAAGAAGTATAGTTAACAAAGAGATGGACGTTATAAAGAGAAACTTTTTCGCATTGCTGCAAACGGGTGCATTCGGAAAGATGCACCATGTTGAACCCATGTCGGCCTATAAATGGCGCAAGTTGTTTGCCATGATGGGCGTTCACGATGTGTTGCAGTTTGCCTTGGAAGGTTACACCAAGCAACAATACCAAAACGTGCGCCATATCCCCCAACCCATCTTGCACGACTTAAAATCGCATCCCCAACGCTCTTTAGACGAGGCATACGCAAGTTCGCAACTTTCAAACAAGTTCTTGAACAACCGTTTGGAAGCTATCCGAGAAGACGAACCACATGCCATGGACACTTCTATCGAAACATTGCATGCGCTCAACATCATTGTGCACAATGTCGAAGATACGCTCAACAAGGGCGTAGTGTTAAGGGGCATCGTTGATTTGGGCATGTATCTTCGAACAAAGGGTCATAAGGTAGACTTCGTCAAGCTAGAATATTGGCTCAACAAACTGCATATCGAAACCCTGGCACAATTTCAAGGCAGCATACTTATATTGCTTTTAGGTTTCGAAGAAGACGAAGTGCCATTCACCAAGCGCATAATGGCCGATGCCAAGAAAGCCACGCTCAAATCGGTTGAGCGCACAGCAAAAGACACGAGCGACAAGTGGGACTTTAAACAAGACAAGTCGCTGTGGCTGGACGCCAACTCGGGGGCGATAAAACAAAGCATGAGGCGCAGTTTTCACTATCTTTTATACGCACCGATAGAGACAATTAGCAATCTTACCTATAAATTTGCTAAAAATCTTTCGGAATTGGAAGAATAATGCCATTATAATACGGCAACTCTAACTACTTTTTGTAACTTTGCATCTATGAAGAAATTACTTATCGTTTTGGCATGCGCATTATGCCCTTTTTTGGCTAGTGCACAAGAAGGATACTACATACAATGCGAAGACACTTGCAACCACATACACGGCATAGACATCAGTCACTATCAAGGGCAAGTGTTTTGGGAAGTCATCGGCGAGAACTCGAAGATGGCCTATGTGTATATCAAAGCCACCGAAGGGGGCGACCGCATCGACCCCAGATACGAACGTAACATACAACTGGCACATCAATATGGGCTGAAAGTGGGTTCGTACCACTTTTTCAGACCCAAAACCAACCTCACTAAACAGTTGGAAAACTTCATGACACAATGTAGACCAGGCGACCAAGACCTTATACCGATGATTGACGTAGAAACAAAGAGCGGATTGGCGACACCCGAATTCCGCGATTCGCTTATCAAATTCATCACGCTTGTGGAAGAGGCGTATAAGCAAAAACCGCTCATCTACACCTTCACCAACTTCTACAACGCCCACATGCAAGGCGCGATAGACGGCTATCCACTAATGATTGCTCAATACAACGCCATCGAACCCGAACTTAAAGACGGACGTGACATCACCATGTGGCAGTATACTGGAAAGGGAAGAATTAACGGTATCAACGGATTTGTAGACAAGAGCAGGTTTCTTAAGAACCACGGCTTGCGCGAAATACGTTTCCACCACTAACCAATTATCATCAAACAATACATAAAAGGAAAACAATATGGCAATGATTAAATGTCCAGAGTGCGGTCATGTAGTTAGTGACAGAGCACCATCGTGCCCTTCGTGCGGCGCGAAAATCGAAAACGAAGTTATAAAATGCGCTGTTTGTGGAGAGGCTTACTTTAAGGAGCAAGCCGAATGCCCCCACTGCCATCACCGCACGGCAAATACTTCGACCATGGAACATGAACACCAAAACAACGTTGTTCCGCCTGTTCCGCCGACACCGCCTGCTGGCGTAGCAGACAACAATGTTCCTCAACAGCCGTCTAACAATGCGTATGTACAACCAACAGTTACTCCTGTTGCTGCTCAACAGCAACAAACCCCATATGGTAACACCCAAGGTGCGCCATCGCAAGCCAACCAAACTGTCAACAACGCATATCAAGGACAACCTGTACAGCCAACGCAACAACAAGGCGGATATCAGGCACAACCGGCTCAGCCTACACAGCAACAAGGAGGCTATCAAGCACAGCCAGCTCAGCCTACTAGTGGGCCGCAGCCGCAGTTTGGCAACACACAGCAGCCTCCATACGGACAAGTTCCACCACAAACGCCCCCTCCTGGTGCTCAACAACCGCAAAATAAAAATGTCTTAACCATTGTTCTTATCGCGGTAGTTGCTTTGCTCTTCATCGGCATTGGCGCATACTTCTTTTTTGGTTCATCAGGTAACAAGGAGCAACAAGCCTACGAATATGCCCTTAATAGCAACGACCCAGCCGTGCTTGAATCATATCTTAACAATTATAGAGATGCAGACCCAATGCACCGCGACAAGATTAGCCAACAGCTAGCCCAACTTAAACAAAGCGAGCTAGACTGGACTAACACGATGGTGAGCGGTTCTAAGACGGCTTTGGCTGATTATCTAAGTAAATATCCTAACAGCATACACAAGGCAGAGGCAGAGCGCAAGATAGACTCGCTTGACTGGTTGGTGGCTAAAAAGGCCAATACGGCAGAGGCTTACAACCTATATGTAACCGAACATCCCAACGGCGTATATATCGACGAGGCTAACAATAACTTGAATGTGGCCAAAACCAAGAACATTACGCCGAAAGAAAAAGAAATGTTGGCTTTGGTGTTCCGCAGCGTGTTCCGTAGCATTAACGACCGCGACGACGAAGGGCTCACCTCTAACTTCAGCGATTTCCTAAGCTCGTTCCTTGGAAAGAGCAATGCCTCGAAAAGCGACGTCATTGCTTTCCTCAACAAGATTTATAAGGACGACATCACGGCTATGGAATGGCGCGCCAACAACGACATGAAAATTACGAAACGCGAGATTGGCATTGACGAATACGAATATAGCGTTGACTTCTCTGCTAAACAAAAGATTGAGCGCGAAGACGAAGACAAAGAAACCGAGGCCAACTATCGCATCAAGGCCAAAGTGAACCCCGACGGGAAGATTACAGAACTTAACATGGTTAAGGTGATAAAGTAAATACGCAACCACAACTCGTTTTGTGTGTCACACCTTGGCTTATTTAACACTTAAATAATCGCAGGTCAACGGCTAACACATAGAATATCCCCACTTCGGTCAAAGCTACTATCGCAGCAGTACCGAAGTGGGGATTTTTTGTAAACAGGCTAGCTAACAACCCACCCTTCGTTATATTATCGGTAGAGGGTAATGAGGTTCACTTCAACAACAAACCATTGCAGCTATTTTCCCTTGGTACTTAGCCTTGTGTTTGCGTTAAATGTATAGTCCATGCGCTTGTCGTTCCACTCATACGGCTCAACGCTCACCTTGTGTTTAGATACCACAAGCGTTTGAGTATTGCTGTAAGCGATGGGTTGCCAGCCAGAGAACTTGTCGGGTTTGGCTACCAGTTCGTTGGAAACAGGCCTCACGGTGTAGGTGCCATTGGGTAGTTCGGCAAGGTTAATGTTGTTAAACCGAAGGTCCTTGGTAATGAACATGCTTGTCCATTGCAATGCGGGGTCTTTAAATTCCACAACCTTTATCAGCTTTCCTTTCTTATTATATACGGCCAGTCCCACCTTACCCGTAAAGAGTCCAAGCTCTCCATTGCTTTCGTTGTATGTACCGATGTTTTTCAAGCTAGCTTGGATGGGGAAGTTTCTAGGTACCTCGTGTTGTAAGAACCTAAATGCATCGACGGCCTGCGCCTCCAATTCCCTGATATTTTTAAATTGAACATGATGTCCTGTCTTGGGATGAGCCAATACGGCCTCCATTTCTAGGGCGAAGACATCGGTGCCAAACACCTCATCGTCGAGCGGAGTATAGAGTGTGTTAAAGTCAAACCACCCATCGTTTTCGCCTGCCCATCCCCAATTAACATGCACGTAGCCTTGCTTGTCGATGCCATCGAGTAAGAACGAATGACTGCTTTCGCCAATGAGTACGGGGTAGCCATTGGCCAATTCGTTAATTACAAGCTCATAAAACATCCCCTTGGGCATGTATTCCTTATTAAGATGTTTCACAGAATAGCCAAAGTTCTTGCGCAAGGCATCTAGTGCCCACTGCATGTTTGATATACTTCCTTTGGCCTCGTACTTCATGTTTACAGCCTTTCCCACATCGCTTAGCAACACGCCAACGGCATCCATGCCCGCCTCGCCCATCTGTTTGCTATTGTCTTTTATCTCATTCCACAGATAAACGCGACTCTTTTGGGCATTTGTTCCTGAATGATTGACAAACTCTGGCGGGCGTTTTGTCGGCCATTTGTTGTGATACATCAGCTGAGAAACAGCCGTTGCAACACAGCCAGTTGGCATGTTCACGTTCTTTTCTTTTGGGGTGTGGAGTTTGAAGGGCATTTCCTGATTCCACGTACACGACAAGAGCGGCTTTATTTCCTTCTTCACGTTTAGCGTAGACTTTGAAAATCCAACCCTATTGCAGCGATATGCCATTACCAACAGCTCGTAATGGCGCAGCAACGAATAGAAGTAGTCGGGCAACCTGGCGTCGTTGGGCGTGAAGCTATTGCCATATCCCAATATTGGCGGCAGATCGCTTTCGCCCGAAACGATTACAAACCCCTTATGTCCGCTGCTGGTGAAGATGTAAAATGCAGGGTCGCCTTCGGGCTTTAAGGTGCTCCGATTGATGAGTTCGGGCTTTTTGAAGTACTTACTTGCAATGTCTAACGCAGCTCTTTGACTCACCTGTACTGCATTGGCACAGGTGAAATGAACCAAAAATGCAATGAGGCAATATGCCTTTTGGATGTTATTATTTTTCATGATGCACAGTACAAAAAGATGTTATCAAGGCGTTGTTTCCCCTAGATGATGTTCATGGCCTCTTGTTTCCTTATTGGGTGCATTTCATGGGGCACAGCCTTTCAGATATTAGTTGATGCAAAGATATGGAAAAGTTTTATTCTTTACAAACTTTGTGGTGCATTTATTTTTACCCTTTACCTTTATTTGCATTTTACTCTTCGATTATTCTGTGGCTCGTACATATGAGATGGAAAAGTTTGCTTAACAAATGTACAAGAGTGTTTCTGCTAAACAAAGCATTTATTATTCTCCATCATGATAGTTATGGCATCATACCCTACTCTTTTTGCTATCCCCCTATAATATAAAGAGGAATGGTAAGTAAGTTATGGTTGGAGAAGATGAAGCTAAAATGGCATTGAATGTTAATTTAGGATAGAAGTCATGCTGTTGGCCTTGATGTGGTTTTCTACCTGTTATCAAATTCTTTGCGAGGAAGATTTTTTAAGAAACCCAATCGTTGTTTCCTTATTTTTAATTACCTTTGCACCATAGAAATAATAACACCCAATACATGGACGATTATCATTCGGATAGATTTATCTTTTTTGTAGGAGGTTAAGCTCAATCAAGCTAATCTTCTGCTCCGTTTTATTTGAAGATTAGCATTATGAGAACATATTGGAATTTCAATTCTGCATTAAAGGTCATCGACGAGTGGCAACCCAATTGCTGGATACAGGTTACGTGTCCAACAGAAGAAGATCAAACCCTTCTTGAAGAACGTTTTAACATTCCCGACTATTTCCTTTCGGACATTAGCGACACCGACGAGCGTGCCCGTTACGAATACGACGACGGCTGGATGCTCATCATCCTTCGCATACCATACGTTAAGGAGATACGTTCACGAACGCCATACACCACCGTCCCCTTGGGTATCATTCACAAACGCGACGTAACCATCACTGTCTGTTATTACGAAACCAATATGATGATAGACTTCGTAAGCTATCAGCAGAAACGAGGAGCGGGCTTCACCGACCATGTAGACATGATATTCCGTCTCTTTCTCTCGTCCGCCGTGTGGTATCTAAAACGCCTTAAACAAATAAACATCCTCATAGAGAAAGCAAAACATAACCTAGACCAAGACGTAAACAACGAGTCGCTAATCGGGCTGAGCCGCTTACAAGATTCGCTTACCTATTTCAACACTTCCATTCGCGGTAACGAAAACCTACTGTCGAAACTAAAATTCAAACTGCAAGTGGACGAATTAGATGCCGACCTCATCGAGGATGTGAACATCGAGATGACTCAGGCAAGAGAGACGACAAGCATATATTCGGACATTCTCGAATCTACAATGGACACTTATTCGAGCATCATCAACAACAACATGAATACAGTGATGCGTACGCTAACCTCGGTGAGCATCATTATGATGTTTCCCACGCTCATCGCCTCGCTTTTCGGAATGAACCTCATCAACGGAATGGAGCAAAGCAAGTGGGGATTTGCCGTGGCCATCATCCTCTCGTTCCTTGTTTCGGGGCTGTCGTGGTGGATTTTGCGGGCGAAACGTTTGCTTTAAAAGTAGAATAGTAAAAAAAGATGTACTAAAATTAGGTGCTTTCGACTTTTTTATTTAAGTTTGCACCGCAATCAACCAACGTGTAATTGTTATAATCAACTAAATCATAATAAATGATGGACTCTCAAGAGAAAGCCCTGCTAGAAAACGCAGCAGACGATACTAGCAAAAAGACCTATAAGTCTAAAGAAGAAATTCTAAGGCGAGCAACAGAGATTGTAGCCGAGAACGAGACACCAGACAAAGAGGAAATAGATAACCTTAAAACCACATTCTACAAACTGCACATTGCTGAACGCGATGCCGAACAAAAAGCATATTTGGAGAATGGTGGCGACCCTGAGGCCTATCAAGTGTCGCCCGACCCAGTTGAAGAGGCGTTCAAAGCACAGATGGGCGTTATAAAAGAAAGAAGGGCAAAACTCTTTCTGGAACAAGAACAAGAAAAACAAGAAAACCTCCAGAAGAAAACAGAAATCATAGAGAAGATAAAAGCTATGGCTACATCGCCAGATGAAGCCAACAAGTCGTATCAGGCTTTTAAGGATTTGCAACAGCAATGGAAAGAAATCAAGGCTGTTCCAGCAGACAAGGCCAACGAATTGTGGCGCAATTATCAACTCTATGTTGAGCAATTCTACGACTTGCTCAAACTTAACAACGAGGCAAGAGAATACGACTTCAAAAAAAACTTGGAGTTGAAAGAGAAACTTTGTGAGAACGCAGAGCGCTTAGCTGATGAGAAAGACATCATCAGCGCATTCCACCAACTACAAGAATTGCATCAGGAATATAGGGAAATAGGCCCTGTTTCCAAAGAACTACGCGAGCAGATATGGGCACGTTTCAAGGCTGCCTCTACGGTAATAAACAAGCGCCACCAACAACATTTCGAAGAGATGCGCGCCAACGAAGAGGAAAATCTTGCTAAAAAGACAGCTCTTTGCGAAAAGGTGGAAACCATCGTTGCAGCAGAAAACAAAGGTGCTGCCGACTGGGAAAAGCGTACAAAGGAGATTATCGACATACAAGCAGAATGGAAAACCATCGGGTTTGCTCCGCAAAAGATGAACGTGAAGATATTCGAACGTTTCAGAACTGCATGCGATGTATTCTTCTCGCGTAAAGCCGACTTCTTCAAAGCCATGAAAGAGAAGTATGCACAAAACGCTGAAAAGAAGAAAGAACTGGTGGAAAAGGCACGTCAATTGTCTGAAAGCACAGATTGGAAGTCTACTGCCGACAAGCTTATTGCCCTACAAAAGGAATGGAAAACCATTGGCATGGTACCCAGAAAGCTTGGCGATAAACTTTGGAACGACTTTATCACGGCCTGCAATCACTTTTTCGAGGCCCGCAATGCAGCTCATGCTGGTACCAGAGGCGAAGAGCGCGAGAACCTAAGCAAGAAGAAAGCTGTTATCGCAAAGCTGAAAGAGATGATGGGAACAACGCCAGACAATGCCGCTGAAACCATCAAGCAACTGATAGAAGAATACAACGCCATCGGCCATGTGCCTTTCAACGAGAAAGATAAGGTCTACGCACAATTCCACGACACGTTGGATAAGCTTTATAAGGAACTGAACATTTCGGTTGCTAGCCAAAAACTAGACGACTTTAAGAGCAACTTGAAGAACCTTGCAAAGAAAGGGGCCGATGTTGTTGACAACGAACGTGGTAAGCTGATGCGTCGTTACGAGGCCTTGAAGTCTGAAATCCAGACTTACGAAAACAACTTGGGTTTCCTTACTGCCAAAAGCAAGAAAGGCAACAGCCTTGTTGACGAGATGAACAGGAAGGTGGAAAGACTTAAAGATGACATGGAGCTTGTTCGCCAGAAAATAAAGGCCATCGACCAACAAGAACAAGACTAAGAACAATATTCAAACAACATGTATAACTTTAAAAACAATCCTATCCTCGTAAAAAATGGACTGGTTAATTGATCTCTTTAACACCAACGACTCGGTAGCGCACATTGTGTTGCTCTACTCCGTCGTCATTGCAGGTGGTGTGTTGCTCGGAAAAGTGAAAATAGGCGGAATATCGCTTGGAGTAACTTTCGTTTTGTTCGTTGGTATCCTTGCCGGACACATTAAGTTCACGGCTCCGACCAACATTCTAACCTTTATGCAAGACTTTGGACTTATTCTCTTTGTCTTCTGTATTGGTTTACAGGTTGGTCCTGGTTTCTTCGAAAGTTTCAAGAAAGGCGGCATCAAGCTCAACTTGCTTTCTATGAGCTTTATCTTGTTGAATGTAGCTGTGATGTTTGCATGCTACTTCATCTTCTTCGATACCAACGATGTCAATACGCTGCCCATGATGGTTGGAACGCTCTCAGGTGCTGTAACCAACACGCCTGGCCTTGGTGCTGCCAACGAAGCCTTATCAAGCATGGAGCAATCTTTCCCCAACGGGTTGCCACAAATAGCATCGGGTTACGCCTGTGCCTACCCTTTGGGTGTGCTCGGCATCATCGGCGCAACTATCGCAGTTAGATACATCTGCCGTGTTGACCTGCAAGAGGAAGAAGAAAAGCTTGTCGCACAAGAAAGCGAAGACCCACACGCCAAGCCTTACATCATGCACGTAAGGGTAAACAACTCGTATCTTGACGGCCGAACGCTCGGTCAAATATCCGAGTTTCTAAACCGCGACATGGTCTGCACCAGGTTGTATCACGATGGAAAAGTGGTAATTCCTCAACAAGACACAGTGTTCGCGTTAGGCGACGAGGCACTTATTGTCTGCGCTGAGAGCGATGCAGAGGCCATTCAGGTATTTATTGGCGAAGAGTTACCAGAAGAATGGGCTTACGAAGACAAAGAGCAACCCTTGGTTTCAAAGCGTATTGTGGTTACCCGCCCTGCCATCAATGGTAAATTGTTGCGCGAAATGCACTTCACTAGCGTATACGGCGTTAACATCACGCGTATTACTCGCCAAGGCATGAACCTCTTTGCTAGTCCAAGTCACCGTTTTCAAATAGGTGATCGCGTAGTAGCAGTCGGTCCCGAAGACCATGTTAACCGCGTAGCCGAAGTGCTTGGTAACTCTGCCCGCCGTTTGGATGCACCCAACGTTGCCACCATCTTCATTGGTATCATCGTGGGCATTCTCTTCGGAAGCATCCCTGTAAACATCCAAGGCATTCCTGCCGCCCTCAAATTGGGTATCGCTGGCGGTCCGTTGGTCATAGCCATCCTTATCGGTCGTTTTGGTTATAAGTTCAAACTGATAACCTACACAACCACATCAGCTAACCTCATGCTCCGAGAAATTGGCTTGGCACTTTTCCTTGCAAGTGTTGGAATAAAAGCTGGTGCACATTTTTGGGACACCGTTATACAAGGTGATGGAATTAAGTATGTGTATACAGGTTTCATTATCACGGTTATTCCCATCCTTATCATTGGCACAATCACCCGATTGGTATACAAGTTTAATTATTTCACCATCATGGGAATGCTTGCAGGTACCTGCACCGACCCACCCGCATTGGCATACGCCAACCAGATATGCTCGCGCGAAGCACCTGGTATCGGCTACTCCACCGTTTATCCGCTAAGTATGTTCTTGCGTATTTTCACGGCGCAGCTTATCGTACTTTTCTTCTGTGGATGAAGTTAAAGTAGTATAGCGACATCATTTGGGCGAAAGAGTCCCACATTTATAGTTAATTAAAGCCTGCAACCAAATTCTCTGGTTGCAGGCTTTTTATTACTGGGCCGTATCAGCCTTACATTGTTTTCACCTATTCGGTATAAGTTCATCAACCTTCGTTTCTACTATGGTCTTGGTAATCTTTTGATATATTCAGAACTTTAATGTTGATGACGGCATGTGTCCATTAGCAACTAATTTGTAGAGTTTACCCTGTTACGCAAATTGGAAAGAGCCGACATGAACGACAAAATATAAGGTGAAAACCTATCTAGTTTTCACCTTATTACGATATATCGTCGAGCTAAAACATCAGGCCAAACGACAAAGTTCTGAACTTAGGTCCGTAGCCATCGCGCAACAAGTTGCAAGGACTATACTTAAAATAAAAGTCAGGAACACCGCGAATAGAGAATGTACCCATGAAATCAACTGTCACCGGAGTGATACGTACGTCTTTATCTACGTCCTTCACCTTCTGACCATCTTTTTTGTAGCGTGTTTTCAGGCTACCATAAGTGTTGAAATTAATAACAGGACCAAGGCTGAAACCAAACCATTTGCCTTCATATCCATAGCGAATAGGAAGGTTGACGCTGAAAACTTTGATACGAGAGAACTGGGGACTACTGCCCGCGGGGTAATTGTCGAGGGCAACCGAGCGGTTGTCTTTCACGAAACGCAGGTCATCAGTCATGCGATAATTTCGCCAATCGAGCCCCAATCCCATTGAAAGAAAGTGATTGTTTCGCCACGGGCGATAGGTCCAATCGGTCACAATCCACCACAATTCCCATGATTTGAAGGGCTGAAT
>CAUPVH010000010.1:0-11102 GCA_963514635.1 uncultured Prevotella sp.
GTATAGCCTTTGCACGTTGTGCGCCTTGTAGAAATGGCGTTTCAGACTGTCGTTTACAAAGGTGGTACTCCAATAATAAAGGGAGCGGACGGGCTTTTGTCGTGTACCAGAGCATGCCCCAAGGAACAAGCCTAAGGCAACTAGCAACGTAAATGCGATGCTCTGTCCGTATTTTGGGGGCGGCGTGGTAATTTTGTTCATAGGGTTAGTGGTGTTTTTAAGAGCTTAATTGGCTTCCAATCGTTCTAGTCGTAGCGTTTGGTCCGAATAGTCAACCACGGCCAGTCGGTGGGTAATGAAGATGATCGTCTTATCTCTCGATGCCAATATGTTGCTTAACAGCTGGCGTTCGGTTTCTGGGTCGAGCGCGCTTGTGGCCTCGTCGAAGAGCATGATGCTACGGTCGCGCAGCAATGCTCGTGCAATGCCAATGCGTTGGGCTTGGCCTTCGCTCAGTCCACCGCCCGACTCGCTGCACACCGTATCAAGTCCGTGTGGCAGTTCCATCACGAAGTCGGCGCAGCTTTTGTGTAGGGCAGCAATCATTTCTTCGTCTGTTGAGGCGATGTTTCCTAGTTTAAGGTTCTCTCTAATGGTGCCACTCATGAGGGTGTTGCCTTGTGGAACGTAAACAAAGTTGCAGCGCATCAGTGGCGTTAGCTCTCTCGAAGTGTTGTCGTTGTAGATGTTTACGCTGCCTTTGGTGGGCGACACCAATGCTAGTAGCATGCGGATGAGTGTGGTTTTGCCTGCGCCCGTTTCGCCAAGCACGGCAGTGCAGCTGCCTGGCTTGAAGTCGAAGCTGAGGTCTTTCACGATGTCGCGTTCTCTGTCGCTGTAAGCGAAGGTCACATTATCTAGTCGCAGACCGCAGGGAGCATCGAGGTATTCGGGTTCGCCCTGCTGTTCTAGTGGGTTTTCTTCGAGTTCCATCAGTCGTTCGGCTGCTGTGAACACCGCTACGAAGGCCGGAGCTAGTCTCGTTAAGTTGCGTGCGGGGTTTTGTATGCGGTTTACAAGTTGCAAGAATGCGGTCATTCCGCCAAACGTTAAGGTGTGGTCGGCCAACCGAATGGCGGCCCAAAGGAAGGCCACGAGATAGCCCAAGGCGAATCCGAAGTTAAGAACAACGCTCGAAAATACGGAGAAAAGCGTTCGGCGCACCACGTGTTGTCGCAGTTCGCTTTGGGTTTCGCCCAGCTTGTTCACCATCATATTGTCGCTTTCGAGTGTCTTAATGAGCATGCGGTTTTGGATGGTTTCTTGCAAAACGCTTTGTACTTTACTGTCTGAGTCGCGCACCTTGCGTGTTAGTCGGCGCATCTGCCCCACGTAAGTGCGACTGGCTAGTATGAATATGGGCAGTATGCCCACGATAATCAAGGCTAAAATCTGGTCCATCGCAAAGAGATAGCAGAATGCTCCCACAAACATGGCGAAAACGGAAAGCGACGATGGGATTGTTTCTGTTAGGAAAGTAACCACTTGGTTCACGTCTTGTTCAAGCCTGTTAAGCACATCGCCCGAGTGAAAAGCCTCTTTGCCGTGCCATTGCGACTTGAGTATTCGGTCGAGCATGCGCTGTTGCATGCGGTTTTGTGCCTTTATTCCCAAGAGGTTTCTCACCCATGTGCTGGCTATGGTGAGTGAAAAGTCGGCCAAGATAAATAGTCCCATCACGCCCACAGCCCAGTAAATGGAGCCGGGAATAGTGCCAGAGGCTACGTCGATGGCACGTTTTACAGCCCATACCTGAGCCAAGCTTACCACCACTTGCAGCACGCCGATAGAGGCATTGAGCATTGCTTGCAGCCTATTGCCGTGCCAAGCCAACCACAACCAGCGAAGAATGGTTTTGGTGGAGTATTTGTTGTCGGGTATCCTAAGTAGTGATTTAATTTGCATGTTTCAACGTTTGGGTGTGTTATGCCTTGCCGTATGGCGACCTAGGTAATAGGTGTAAGCTTTCGTCTAGTGTGGGTTGGTAGGTAAGCTTCCGTCTCTTTTACGATGCTTGTTCGCCGTTGGCAGGCTGTTATCCTTGTTCTGAGCCGTTGTTGGGCATGTCGGTGTTTCGGCTGTCTGCTCCCCACATCATCTTGTTTCTGAGCGTAGTGAAGTAGGTTTGGTTGTTTCGCCTTACCTGTTTCACCACGTATGGGGCTTTGCTGATGTGTATGTCGAACCCTTGCACCAGCTTGGTGCTCCGCCCGTCGATGGCTACGAGATAGTTATGCGACCTACTTTCAACGCTGAGTTGCAGCTCTACGTTGTCGGGTAGCACGATGGGGCGCACGTTCAGGCTGTGTGGAGCCACGGCCGTAAGGCAAAGTGCGTTGGTGCTGGGTGCCACAATGGGGCCGCCGTTTGAGAGGTTGTAGGCCGTTGAGCCCGCTTGTGTGGCCACGATAAGGCCGTCGGCCTGGTATGTAATGAGCCTTTCGCCGTCTACACGCACGCTGATGGTAATCATCGAGGCGTCATCGCGTTTCAGTATGGCAATGTCGTTTACGGCAAAGGGGTTGCCTCCGAAAGGCTCGTTCCCTGCCTCCACCTTCATAACCACATGCTCCTCAATGCGGTATTCGCCGTTGAAAATTTCGTTCAACGCATCTTCGGCCTTGCTTGCTGGCACGTCGGCAAGAAATCCCAAGCGGCCCATGTTGATGCCAACAATGGGTATTTGCTTTTGTCCTATTCGGCCTGCGGCTTTCAGAAAGGTGCCGTCGCCCCCCAGAGAGAGGGCCAGTTGGGCATCGAAGTCGTTGCCAGTGAAAGGTGTTAGGGGGTAAGTGGGCAGGTTGCCGCTCTGCCGAAGGTAATCAAGAAACGGCTCGTCAACGTACACTTCGGCCTCGTGCTGTGCCAAACATTGCACAACACGGGCTATGGCGCGCTCGTTATGGAGTTGGCATTCGTTGCCGAAGATGGCTATTTTAAGCGGACAACTGGGCATGGCGTGTATGTTTATACTTTATCTGTGGTGTTTCTCGGCGTTGTTCGCTAAGGCATATTGCCTGCGTTTTGCCGTTATAACCTTTTCAAGTCCTTTCTTGCAAAAGTAAACAAAAAAAGCGAGAACGCGGCCTTTATCTTGTAAAATATGTGAAGGATGCGAAAAAAGGACAATAGGATAGGAGCGTTGGGAGAAACGAAAGCCTGACTTTGAGCTTTGGGCAAGCGTGTTGTCGTTGGCATTGGCCCTGCGGAAAGCCTTTACACAGCCATATATAACCCCAAAAGAAATAGTCTTGGAATGATATTGTCTTATGGGCGAGTTTGCCCATATCGGGCGCAAACATCAGTACACAGCACCTTGTACTCGCACTACAAGCACCTTGTACTGGCACTACAAGCATCTTGTACTCGCACTACAAGTGCCTTGTACTGGCACTACAAAGTGCTTGTAGTGTGTACAAATAACTTTTCGCTGCACTGCAAATGCCGTTGTGTTGATACATTAATGGCGAAGTAGGGTATGCGGACAACTTTCTAAAATCAAATCCCGCTAACTATGATACTATGGCACTTGGGCGAAAATGCGCCCCAAACCTCTGAAACCACTAGTCTACAAGCAACGAGTGGCACTTAAAGCATGTGCTAAAAATTCCCCGCAAAGGTTCAATTGTTGTTCCTAGTCTTGCTCTTCACTGTCTTTTCTGTTTTTGTCTGGCATCTTTTGCTTTCTCTTTCAGAAAGCAAAGTGCACTGTTCCTTCAAGAAGTAAGCAAAACCTGCTCAGCTAAAAGCTAAAAATATAGCAAAGGTAATTATTAAAACCTGCCTTAATCCTGTCCCATATCTTTTCCCCTTTACACCTTTTCTATTAAGGCCGTGGCGTATGCGGCCATGCCTTCTTGTCGCCCAACAAAGCCCATGTGTTCGGAAGTGGTGGCCTTGATAGACACGGCATCGGGGTCTACGCCCATCAGTTTGGCCATACATTGCTGCATGGCAGGTATGTGTGGATTTATTTTTGGCTGCTCGGCGCATACCGTAGCGTCTATGTTTCCCACGCGATAGCCCTTCGTGGCAATAAGTTCCACGGTTTTTTCCAGTATCACTTTGCTGTCCATGTTCAGCGTTTCGTTGGCCGTGTCGGGGAAGTGAAAGCCGATGTCGCGCATGTTTGCCGCCCCCAAAAGGGCATCGCAGATGGCGTGTATCAGCACGTCGGCATCGCTATGGCCAAGCAATCCCACGCTGTGGTCGATGCGTATGCCGCCCAACCATAGTTCTCTACCTTCCACTAAGCGGTGTACGTCGTACCCGAAACCTATCCTGTAATTCATATTTTGAGGTTGTGAGTTGGTGAGTTAATTGAGTTTTTGAGTTGATGAGTTTTTAAGTAGGTAAGTTAATTGAGTTTTTAAGTTGGTGGGTTATTAAGAGTTTTCGTTTATAAGGTTTTGAAAGGGGGAGTTTTTAAGCCTATTAACTTGCAAACTCACAAACTCATCAACTCAAAAACTCAATTAACTCACCAACTAAAAAGCTCAAGAAACTCACCTACGCTTAAACAAATCTTTCAGTCCGTCCATGTCGAACGTAAGCGAGAAACGCATTGTTTGGTCCAGCGGATTGCTCTTGGCTGTGGCGATAACATAGCCTGCATCGAGCGTAAAGGCACTCATTTTGAACCCTGCACCCACGGTAAAGTATTTTCTGTTGCCCTTATTAGCGCTTTCGTGGTGGTATCCGGCACGCACGCTAAACTGGTCGTGGTACACGTATTCGGCTCCAACGCTTAGGCTAATCTCGTCTAACTCTTCCTTAAAGCCGCCAGGTGCGTCGCCGAAACTCTTGAAAATGCCACCGATAGACGACACGTCGTAATAGTCTTTCTGCACTCGGCGTTGGTAATCTTCGGTAGATTCGCCCTCGCTTTGGTGCGGATAAGTGGGCACCAGCAGCTTATTGGCATCGGCTGCTAGGGTAAAGCGGTTGTATTCGTCTACGGGAATCATCAACGATGCACCCAATCTTAGGTTAGTGGGGATAAACTCGCTGTTGGCGTCTTCGCCCATCGTTATTTTACTACCGATGTTAGAAACGTTCATACCGATACCCAATTGGCATTCGCGTTGTCCTATGTTCAAGTAGTTTTGGTAATACAAGGCAAGGTCGGCTGCGAATGCCGAACCTGGAGTTGTGTTGTCGGTGTAGCTGTATGTCAAGTCGGAGTATATCCAACGAACGGCGGCGGCAATGGAGAACTTTTCGCTTAGCATCAGCGAATAAGCTACATCGGCCGACATTTCATAAGGACGAATGGTGAGCGAAGGCGATGCGCCTGGGCCGCCACTACTCTCGGCGGTAGTCACTTCGCCCAACGAGAAGTAGCGGATGCCTGCCGATATGGCGGCATAGTCGCCTATGCGATAGTAGCCCGACATGTAAGCTAAACCAATGTCGTTTACCAATTGGCGCAACCAAGGCGTGTAACTAAGCCCCACGCCGGCCCTAGATATGGCGAAAGGATATTTGGCTGGGTTCCAAAACTGCGAGTAAACGTCGGCTTCAGTGGCCGCTCCCACGTCGCCCAAACCTGCTGCGCGTGCATCGGGGGCAATGCCTTGCGATGTTACTGAGGTTCTTACGGGGTTGAATATTTCCTTTTTGTCGTCGGCCCAAGCAGTGGTTGTCGCTATGGCGAGCATGCAGATAAGGGCTATACGTTTGCTATTTGTCATTTATTTATTCTTTATTTAGTCGTCAAGTTCACGAGTTTACGAGTGGCCATGATTGCTTTGGCAAGCTTGGCTCTACGCATTACGCTTAACAAAGCGTGCTTTACTCGTTCGATTTATAAACGCAGGGTTGCGCGTTTTATTGTTGTGAAAGGGTAAACGCATTCAAAAACTGGCATGTTTACGCATCATGGTTTCGGCATTACCCCCTCTTTATCGTTTGCCTTGCACGATAAGCTTACGCGCTTTCGAGGTTTTGGCGGTGCCTTGTGCAGCTACTTTGGCACGATAGAGGTAAACGCCCGTCGACAGCACATGACCGTCTGTGCACACCAAGTCCCATGTTCGGGTGTAGTTGCCCACGGTTTGCGTGCCTTGTTCTTCGCCTGTCCACAACAGTTTTCCAGTCATGTCGAACACTTCGATGGTTATATCCACAGGCGTGTTGCCCATATCGTGGCTTACGATGAAGGTGGTTGTGGTGCGTGCAGGGTTTTCGGTGGTGTCTATCCAGATGTTGTCGGCCATCAGTCCGCCCACTACATGGAAGTCGAGCGTCACTTGCGACGTGTTGTTTTGTATGTCGCTTGCTCTGAATTGCAGTTTATGCTTACCAGGCGAAAGTGTGGGAATGTTGAACATCACCGTGCCTGCGGTGTACGAACCGAAGTCGAACGTAAAGTAGTCGTTCAGGTTGTAGGTTTTGTGCATGCTGCCGTCGATTACCAATTGCATGTCATGTCCGATGCCACTACCCGTTGCGTTCAGTCCATCTTTATCCGAAATCTTGGCCACGAAGAGCGGTTGTGGCGTTACGTTACCCCCGTTTGCAAACGAGGTTGAGTTGAGGTAACTGTATATGGAGGGGCCGATAGAGTCGTTGGCGCCAAGCGTTCCGCTGCCGATGGTAAAACGTTCGCTATGCCCGTTGGCCCTTATGGTGCGTTCGTTGTTTACGGCGTATAGGGTAACAAGGCCCGTTCCGTTGTCGTTATCCACGTCGCGCGGCACAGCGAAGTTTAGTCTGAACTGGCCATTGCGCACGCTGTCGGCACCGTTAAAGATGGTGTTAACGCGGTCGGTATATTTAAAAGGCTTGTCTGCACCCTCTGTTGGCGACTGGTTGTTAAGCCTACCCACCAGGTGTTGCTTGCGGTCGCGCACGGTGGCCGTCACCACTCCTGCAAAGTTGGTGTGCCCTTCGATATGCCCCACGATGCTGTTTACCTTTCCAGCCGCTAGTTTGGGCACAGCTGCCGCTTGCACGGGCGTGCCGTTGATACTGTCTACCACGATGCGTGCGGTGGGTCTGTTGATGGCCAATGCGGGGTCGCCCAACAACGAATATTGCAGTTTGTTGGTGGTTTGGTCTTGTCCGTCGGTTATCATATAATTCTTGGCTAAACGTTGCGCCTCGCCAATGGTCATGGGCTTACCCCCATTCTCGCTAAACAGAAAATGCAGGTAGGCCATGTTGATGCGTTGGTTGTAATAGGCATATACCGTTCGTGTTGTGCCGAAGAAAGCCACTGCACCTCCGTTCTTGTTCAGCACGGCCGCCTCGCCAATGGTGGGGACGGCTCCGTCGAAGGGCATGATGTCGCACGAGGCGGTTATCCAAAGGGGGAGGTTGGTATTGGAGAAAGCCTTGAAATCGTTGAGGCGCAACACCGATTCGTGCGAAATCTGGTCGGTACGGCCATGCCCCACGTAGTTCATAACCAACGCACCTGCGGCCTGTTGCTGTTTAATGATGCTCGTTACTTCGGGGTAAGTGTGGCCCGTTGCGCTGGATTCTCGCTTAAACATATCCCACATCACCTTTTTAATAAGGTATTGTGGATGCTCTGTTGCTAAGCTGTCGGCCATCTTGTTGGCATCGCTCATGTGTAGGTTGTCGTTTCCGTCGTCGCCCATAAACATGATGGTGTTTTGCCATGCGCCTGCGTTGGCATTTTGTGCGTAAGCAATGGTCTTGTCAACCATCGTTCGCGCATCGTTGGGATGCACCACGGGGAAACGACCAACGGCCACATCTTGCAAGTCGCTCCTTTCTAGATCTGTTCCTTCGCCATCGTCGAGCAGGGTGAAGAAACCATCATCTACATAGCAAGTTATTTCATTAAACGAGTTTTCGCTTTCAAAGCAAAGTAGGTAATCGTCGACAGACGTTGTGCGCCAATCGCCTGTTTTCATGCGGTTGTCCCACGCGCAGTCGCCAAAAAGCAACAGGTACTTGGGTTGGTCGGCCTCGCTTTCAGCCCTGTCGTATAGCATTTTGAGGTATCGACGATAGGCGTTGGCGTCGGGCGTACCACTGGCGAACTCGTTATATAGTTCGTCGGCAGGCACGATGCGCACGCGCATGCCATCGTGTTTTTCGTGAAAAGCTTTTAGTCTTTCGGCCTCTTGTCGCAGCTTTTGCGATGTGGGTATCACCATCACCATGTCTGCTGCCCCATGTGCGTGTAGGTTTTGGGTGGTGATGTTGTGCACATATTGGGGTGTGGGGAACGTTGCCGCGTGCAAGTTGGGCGCGTTTCGGGGCTTACTTGTGGCAATAGAGATAAAGTCGAGCCGTGCCGGACCGCCTTGGGTTACTTCGATTGTCACTTCGTTCTTGGCTGCAAACTGCTCAATGTTGGCAAAAAAGTCGGCTCTGTTGCCCTTGTCGTATTGACTAGGTATAGAGACGTTTATCTCGCCTAGCCGTTTGCCGTTAATGCTGACGTTGGCTCGCGTGGCTGTTCCTGCCGAAAGTGTCACCGTAATACTTCCGCCCGTGTCGGCTATGGGGGCATCAATGGTGTAACTTTTCTTTGTTCCGCGATTTATGGGCGTGTTCTCAAAGAGGTTTCTTCCGCCTGGATACCAGGAGAAATTATCTACCTCGTGCAAGCTGTGATAATCGTCGGCCGACGGATAGAAGGAGTTTAAAAATGCGCTTTCGTCCACTCGAAGCGGCTCGCCATCGCTTTGTGTGAGGAAATAATAACCGTAATCCGAGTATGGATTGCGTGTGCGTATTGCGGCCGAGGCACTCTCCCAGCTTACAGGACCTTTGGCATAAAACAGTCTTTTGCCGCCCACAAGACAGGTTGCCACCTCTTTAAGGTCGTCTTTGGCTTGAAGTTCGGCTCCTTCTAAGCGTTCGTTTTGCAGGTTTCCGCCATAGCCATACACCTTCACCTTATTCATATCGTTAAATCCCGCTTGCCTAATCAGGCTCTCGGTTATCTGATATACGCCGCTTGCTGGTACGCGTATCTTGGCCCATCGGCCAGTGGCCAGCACCGAGTTGTTGGCATATCGTGCGGCCTTTGGCGTGGCGCGTGTTACGGCCAACGTCTTCCTTTGCGTACGTTTCAGGGGTTTAGCCTCCACTTTGAGCATAAATCCCACCAACATTTGGTAGCGGTTGTCGCGGAAAACCAATGGACAAAAGCCTACATTCAGTATGGCGCGCTTGCGGTCTAGCACAATGCGTTGTTCCAAGTGTGGCATCTCTGGCAGCTGTTTGCCCCAATTAGCGTTATAGTTGGCGATGTCTGCCCACGTCATCTCTGCAAATTCGGGGTAAACAATGCTTGCCGTATAGATAGAGTCTTGGTAGTTTCCCGTTAGTGGAATGGCATGCCCGAAGTGTGGCAATATGCTGTCTACCCGCACTTGGTCGTAAGTGAGGTTGAAAAAACGCTGCGCCTGCATGGCAAAAGGTGCCATGAGGAAAAGCAATGATATGGCTGAACGTATATAATTCGACATAAAATACTTACAAATTTGGCCTCACCCCCAACCCCTCTCCGAGGGGAGAGGGGAGTGATATGCCTTGTTATTTGAGTTGACAGGTTCAGAAGTTTATAGGCATTTGGTTAAGTAAGTTAGTTTCGCTAGTTATTCTAGTTATTCTAACTTTCCTAGTTGTTCTAGTTTTCCTAGCAATTCTAGTTTCGCTAGTTGATAAACTAATAGGCGTAGCCTTTTAAACTAAGTTTGTTAACAGCGTACCATTTTGCGGCTTGATGATCATCGTTACCATTCTGCAACCAAGCTATTGGCTTAACTCCTTAACTCCATAACTCCTTAACTCCATAACTCCTTAACTCCTCAAACTTAACTCCTCCTACTTACACCTCACTTCCAGCACCTTTTGGTCTTCTAGATAACCTTCTAGGTGGTCGCCTATGGCCACAGGACCAACACCGGCGGGCGTACCTGTATAGATAAGGTCGCCCGTTTTCAGTGTAAAGAAACTGCTGATGTAGGCGATGAGTTCGTCTACCTTAAAGAGGAGGTCGCTCGTGCAGCCCTCTTGCACCGTCTTTCCGTTCTGGTCGAGATGAAAATGCAGTGCATCCACACTTCTAAACCGCTCAATGGGCAGCCATTCGCCCAAGGCGGCAGAACCGTCGAAACCCTTACACAGCTCCCACGGCAGACCCTGTGCGCGTAGCTTTTGTTGCAAGTCGCGCGCGGTGAAGTCGATACCCACCGTCACAGCATCGTAATATCGGTGGGCAAAGCGTTGCGAGATGCCCTTGCCCAGTCGCGAAATGCGCACCACCAACTCCGTTTCGTAGTCGATGCGCCCCATAAAGTCGGGCACAAAAAACGGCTTGCGGTCTTTTAACAGTGCCGAGTCGGCCTTGGTGAACACCACGGGCGTCTCCGGTTTATATAACGTTCCGTCCAACTCTTTATTGTGTTGGACGTAGTTCATTCCTATGGCGAATATCTTCATTTGCTTTTGTCTCAATCTTTTTTTACCCTACAAAAATACGAAAAATAATGCAAACAAGCTTTTAAAGGTGAAAAAGTGAAGGGGTGAAAGGGTGAAAAGGTGAAAAAATGGCAGCACCCACCAACTTGTCAACTCGTAAACGCGTCAACTTGTTAACTGGATAGGGTGAAAAAATGGCTGCGCCCACCAACTTGTCAACTCGTCAACTCGTCAACTTGTTAACTGGATAGGGTGAAAAAATGGCTGCGCCCACCAACTTGTATACTCGTCAACTTGGCAATTCGTTCCATCATTAATTGGATTTTGTCTTCTTTTTGGTAAGGATTTTAACATTATGAGGCTCTTTTTATTCACCAAGTGCTTACCTTGCCGCAAATAATCGATTCTCGCGGAGGTTTGTTTCGATGCAAAAAGGGGTTAGTTGTAAATGCAGGCAAAATGAATATTTATTTGGGAACACCGCCCTTTGCACCTGTTATTGGGCTATTTGCGGCTAAATGTGCTGCGATTTGCTGCTAAATACAGTGTGTTTTGGTGCAAAACGCAGTGCATTTTGGTGCTAAATGGAGTGCGTTTTGGTGCTAAACGCAAGGCATTTTGGTGCTAAACGCGGTGCAAAATGCTGAAAAATGCAAGACGAAAAGCATAAATATCCAGTGCAAATGGTATAA
>CAUPVH010000011.1:0-11062 GCA_963514635.1 uncultured Prevotella sp.
TGTGAAGCCAGTTGGCTGATTTTACGAGACATGATGGCACGACGCACGGGGTTAAGCAGAACTTCATCAAAAACCTTTATGTAAATGGGAAGAGGTGTAGAAATTTTTCGCTTACGCCATTTAACAAGACAAGAAGACGTTATTAGATGCACCACGGATACATTGGAAGGTATCCGATGCCTGTACACTTCTAGTTTTTGATAGTTCATACCGACCGCCAGCGTAATCTCATACTGGGGAAGATTGGATAGACACCTTAGATACTCAACCATCACAGAGTCGATACCACCATCCAAAAAACGGCTTAACAAAAACAATATACGTGTTCGTTCCATACAAAAACATATTCTTAATCACAATAAACAATATCCAAAGAAAGCATTACAACTTTGCTACAAAAAAGAGAGGGCAGCCCTTCTCACATCCCTCATGTCACTCATCTATTCCTTTCCTTGTTCATTTCTACGCCTTTGGCGTTCCTCGTATTGTTTTATCACATCCTCAATGGGCCCCATGTGATACTTCCCCGTTTCCCTATCGTAACGCATTTCGAACTCGGCGCGCGTTCTTTTCCAGCGATTGTGGCTCCAAAGATACATCGAGGGGTCTTTTCGTATCGACTGTTCCAGGCGTTCGAAGTACATGTCTGTTATGCGATAGTCTTCAAACTCCTTGGCTTTGTCGGTCAGCAACTGGAAATCGCATTGGTAATATCCTCGCCCTTTACGAGAGAGCGATGCGTAAAACACCACCTGATTCATACGCTTCATGATACGTTCCGAACCAGTAAACACAGGCGTATCGTGGTTCAGGAAGTCTAGCCAATGATGAATGTTAAACCAATTAGGCACTTGGTCGGCTATATATCCCATCACGATGGGTTGCCCTTCCTGCTGATATTTGATGGTCTTTCTTAACGACTCTTGCATAGACACGCACACGGCGCCGTTCTTTTCGCGAGTTACCTTGAACAACTTATCGAAGACAGGGTTTTCCAATGGGTGGTAAATCTGTGTGCACAGCCCGTTAGAACGGAGCCAAAGCGGCAGAGAAGTTATCCACTCCCACTGCCCGTAATGCCCTAGATACACGCCACACGAACGCCCTTCGGCCACATACTTGTCGATAAGGTCGGTCCCCGTAAACACCATTCTGCGCATCAGCTGCTCCTTACTCATAGCCGAGAACTTCACCGTCTCTGCGATATAGTCGCAAAACCAATGGTAGAAATCGTTAACGAGCCTAGCCAACTCTTCTTCCGATTTTTCTGGAAACGAGCTTTCCAAGTTGGCCCTTACTATTTTAAGCCTATACTTTACCACGTAACGAACGAGAATATAGAGGCAATCGGACATGAAATAATGAAACCAAAAGGGAAAGCATGCCAGAACATTCCAGCAAGTTCGCAAAAGGCGATACAGCAATTTATCTATCTTTCTCATTGTGTTCAAAACAAAATAACCTATGGCAACAGCTTATCGTTAACCATCCTATACATGTATTGTTGTATGATGGCCTTCACCTCAAGCTCCATTTTCGCCTGTTCCTTAACTTTTCCTTTGAGGTTATTCTTCATCAAGAGGTCGTCAAGCGCATACACTCCCTTAGTCTGTTTGCCATCAAACTGCAACACATAGCCATACTTCACATATTGGTAAGTGCCGTTAAGATAGTTCACGGCGTAGGTTTCTTCCATCGGTGTAGACATCAAGTCGCAACCGAAAGAAAGGAAGGGCTTGTCGTAACCCAATATGTTGAGCACCGTTGGCAATATGTCTATCTGCTGGGCAATACCGTCGTGCATGCCTGGTTCTATTTCGCCACTGGGGTCGTAGATAACGATGGGCGAACAAAACCCGCCAAGGTCTGTTTGATATTGGGCGTGGTCGCTGATGTTGGTGTGGTCGCTTGTAAGCACAAAGATGGTGTTCTTAAACCACGGTTGCTTACGTGCGCTTTCAAAAAACTTACCTATGGCCATGTCGGTATACCTGATGCACTTATGTATTGGCAAGCCCTCTTCGGGATAAGTTTTCTTATACTTGTTGGGGATAATGTATGGCGTATGCGACGATACGGTGAAAACGGCCGTCATGAAGGGCTGCTTCATCTCGCCCATCTTCGTGCAATAGTATTGCAAGAAAGGCTCGTCCCAAATGCCCCAATGCCCATCGAAGTCGGCATCGCCGCCAAAACGCGGGTCGGCGGCATAGTCTTCGCGTCCATAATACTCCTTAAACCCTGTTTTCTTAGCAAAGGCCAAGAACCCCATGCTACCCCTAATGGCCCCATGAAAGAAAGCTGTGTTGTAGCCCTCGTTAGACAATATCCCGGCCAAGCCCGTGAAATTGTTCACCGACTGGGGCGTAAGCACAAACGGCTCGATAAACATTGGGATGCCACAAAGCACCGAAGGCATGCCGTCTATGCTCTTGCGCCCGTTGCAATAAGAGTATTTGTAGGTGGTGCTTTGTTCAATCAGTTTGTCTACATAGGGCGTATAGCCTTTGTAATTACCGCCTTCCAAGTCTTTATTTAGTGCGCCAATATACTCTCTGCCGAAACTTTCCACAATCAGCACCACCACATTCTTCTTCTCTGTTCCAAACGGGTATGTGAATTGGTGGATGGGTGTGAACACCTTTTCCGCCTCTTCTTGCGTCTTGAAATAATCGGGAACAACAAACACGCTCTTGCCTATGGTGCGTATTAATGCAAAGGGCGTGTTCAGAACCAAGGCGCATTCGGTTGGTCTATCCACATATTCGTTGGCGTTACTGATGGTAATGGGCCTTATGTCTCCGCTTAGTCCGCCGCGACATGCGCCGATAACAATTGGCGTAAAGGCGACCAACAGCAACAATTGCACGCCGCTATAAGCCATGCGTTGCTTTACCGAAACGTATTGTTGCGCCCTAACCTTGGGTGTTACGTATAGCTTGCACATGAGAAATATCAGCAATGCAGCCAGCAACACCAAGTACCAATGTTCTAAAAACTCGCCCCAGAACACATCGCCTAGGTTGTTTTCGTTCTTAAACTCGCTGAAAACGGTGGTCGTGGTTCGCCGAAGGGTGTAAGGAAAGTAAACGGAATCGCCCAAGTTGATTATCAGTGTGAGCGAGTTAACCACAACAAACAGCCACTTGCAGACCTTATGATACAACGGCGTCTCTTTCAACCACAGCGGAAAAAGCATCATCACCACGTAGAGGGCGTTGGTGTAGAATATCGCCGAGCGGTCGAACATGTAGCCGCCACAGAACAATCGCCACAAACGCGCTGGCGACAGAACGGCACAGAAGTAGTTGTAGTTCTCAAACAAGAACTCTATTCGGGCCACGATATACAAGCCAAAGGCCAAAAGCAAGTTGGCAAGCAATGCCACAAATGGGGCCAACGGACTTTGCATAATGCCCAGATGATGTCTTCTCATATTATATACCTTATTATAAATAGGTGTGGTATCAGAGCGACTGCATATCGTTCAGCTTACGATAATAGCCATCGATGGCCAGCAGTTCTTCATGTGTTCCACGTTCAACGATGCGCCCTTCGTGCAGCACGCATATCTCGTCGGCATTCTTAATGGTCGACAGACGGTGGGCAATGGCCACCGTGGTGCGTGTTTTCATCAGCCTTTCAAGGGCGTCTTGCACTAGCCGTTCGCTCTCTGTGTCCAAGGCACTAGTGGCCTCGTCCAATATAAGTATGGGCGGATTTTTAAGTACAGCGCGAGCAATACTTACACGTTGGCGTTGTCCGCCCGAAAGTCTGCCGCCCCTATCGCCAATGTTCGTGTCGAAACCCTGTTCTGTTTCCATAATAAAGGCATAGGCATTGGCAATGCGTGCTGCCTCCTCCACATCGTGCATAGTGGCATTGTCTACGCCGAAAGTAATGTTGTTATAAAACGAGTCGTTAAACAAGATGGCCTCTTGGTTCACGTTGCCAATAAGCTGGCGCAAGTCGTGTACACCCAAGTCTTTCACGTTGATGCCGTCGATAAGCACTTCGCCCTCTTGTACATCGTAGTAACGCGGAATCAAATCTACCAAAGTAGACTTGCCCGAACCGCTCTGTCCCACCAAGGCCACACTCTGGCCCTTGCATATAGTGAGGTTGATGTGGCGCAACACCCATTGTTCGCCGTACTTAAACGACACATCCCTGAACTCTATTTGATGTTCAAAGCTGCTTATGTGCACAGGATTTTCCTTCTCCCTGATGTCTATCTCGGCTTTCAATATCTTGTCTATACGCTCCATCGAGGCCAATCCCTTGGGGATGTTATAGCCTGCACGCGAGAAATCTTTCAGCGGATTGATGATAGAATAAAGAATAACGAGGTAGTAAATAAATGTTGGGCCCTGCATCACCTGATTGTTCAGAACCAGTATTCCGCCAAACCACAGCACGATAACTATCATCACCGTACCCAAAAACTCGCTCATGGGATGCGCCAATTGCTGGCGAATGTTCACCTTCATGATGTCGTTTCGGTAGGCACTATTCACCTTATCGAATCGCGCATTCATCTTATCTTCGGCACAGAAGGCCTTGATTATGCGCAGTCCGCCCAATGTTTCCTCCACTTGACTCATGGTATCGCTCCACAACGACTGGGCCTTAATGGAGTTTTGTTTAAGCCGTCGGCCTACATAACCCATGAACCAGCCGAACAAAGGCACGAAAATAAGGGTGAAAAGCGTTAGTTGCCACGAAACAACGACCAGCGTAATGAAATAGGCTATGATAAGAACGGGATTCTTAAACAGCATGTCGAGCGACGACATGATGGAGCCTTCAACCTCTTGCACGTCGCCACTCATTCGCGCAATGAGGTCGCCTTTTCGTTCTTCTGAAAAGAAACCCAACGAAAGCGATGTAATCTTGCGATACATTTGGTTGCGGATGTCGCGCACTACGCCTGTTCGGATGGGTATGATGGCTGCCGACGACAGGAAGTAGGAAAGCGTTTTGAGCATGGTCATGAAAGCCAACAGCAAGCCTACTACAAGCAGGGTGGTTGTTGCTCCACATTCCACTATCATTCGCTGAATGTAATAGTTCAGGTTGTTTACGATAATGTCTACTAGCTGTCCGATGCTCTCCGCACTGCCCCAAGCCATGTACGGCACAGGTTTGGCGGCCTCGCTGGTCTTAAATAGTATGTTCAATATGGGTATGAGCGTTGCGAAAGAGAAGATGTTCAATATCGCAGACAAGACATTGAACACTACGGATAGGGCCAAATATTTCTTATACGGCGGCACAAAGCGACGCAATACTCGTAAAAATTCTTTCATATATAGGGTGTTACACACCTGCTAGGGGTGCTGTATAATGACATAATATGGTGCAAAGGTAATGCAAATTACGCGCTTTCGCAACTTCTTTACCCTTGTTTTTCATCATCCAGGCCGTCCGTTCTGCACAAGGTGGGGTTTCTTAACAAATTTAAGTTTATCTGTTGGTGCGCTCATCAGGCTGCTGGGCGACCAAACGAGAAGATAAATAGACAAGAAGACAAGATAACAAGTTGACAAGATAACAGGTTAACGGGCTAGCAGTTTGATAGGCGTAGCCATCTTTTCGCCCTCTCAAGTTCTCACACTTGCATCTTTCACGAGCATTAACAGTTGGCGTGTTATCCATATTTATTAACACAAAAACCCTATTTTAGTATTTAAACGAGAAAAAATTTATGTTTTTTAGCAATAAGTTTGGTTTATAAATAAAAAAATAGTAAATTCGCAACGAGAAATAAACAAAAGGTAACGACATGAAAGTACTGTCATTAATACTCATGCTATACTCTATCATGTTTGTTGGCTGCGAAATAAAGATGTGGCACAACATGAATGGCGATCATGGCGACTGCATTAAGGTGCAACGCTACGACCGCTTAGAGAGTCGTTACCTTACCACTGGCGATTACTCTGCGCTACAACAAATGAATACCGATTACCCAACAGAAACACGCACACTAATAGAAAAGGTGTTGCAATTGGGAACAATCGAAGACTCCGAGATACATCATCGTTTCTTGCATTACTATCAAGACACCACCTTGCAAAGGCTTATTACCGACGTAGAGGCCGAGTTTAACAACATCAACGACGTTAACGAACAATTCACCCATGCGTTCAGCAAGCTTAGCAAGTGGTTCCCCAACTTGCCACAACCAAAGATTTACTCGCAAATTAGTTCGTTCGACCAAAGCATCATCGTGGGAAACGGCACCATAGGTGTATCGCTTGATAAGTACATGGGCGAAGACTATTCGCTTTACAAACGCTTTTACAGTCCCGAACAAACCAAGACCATGTACCGCGGTTACATCGTTCCCGACGCGCTGAGTTTCTATCTCCTAGCCCAATATTCGCTGGATAGAAACGACACACGCCCGCAAATAGACCGCGACTTGCACATGGCCAAGATATGGTGGGTGGTAAATAAGGCCACGGCAAAGCAAAGCTACCGCAACAAGTATGTTGACCAAGTTGACAAATACATGCGTGCCCACCCCAACATCACTTACGAAGAACTTATATCCACCGAAAATTATAAGGCCATGCTGCCTTGAACAATTTGCTCGTTTGCCATTTTGCGAACGAGCAAATTGGTAAACTCGTAGTTCTTCAATCTCCATTTAGGCGCGATAAGCAAGCCTTCGGGCGATTGACTAACAAACCTTTCGAGCACAAGGTCCTTGCGTAGCCGTTTCACATACTCGCAAATCACATCCAAATACTCTTCTACCGTGTACAAGTGGAACGGATGTTTCATGTATTCTTTGGCCAACAACGTTCCGCGTATTATCTGCATCTGATGTATTTTCAAGATGTCGATGGGCAAGGCAGACATGATTGCGGCCTGCCTGATGCTTTCTTTGGCATCTTCGCCAGGTAGGCCAAGAATAACGTGCGCCCCCGTTTTTATTCCACATTCGTGCGTTCGCTCGATGGTTTCTCTACTACACTCGAATGTGTGCCCACGCTTTACGCGTTCCAAAGTTTCGTTGTTGGCACTTTCAACGCCATACTCCACAATCAGAAACGTATGCTTGTTAAGCTCTTCCAAATAGCGAAGTAGGGCATCGGGCATGCAGTCGGGGCGCGTACCAATAACCAAGCCCACCACATCTTCCACCATCAACGCCTCTTCGTACATGGCTTTAAGGCGATCGATAGTGTCGTAAGTGCTGGTGTAAGCTTGAAAATAAGCCAAGTATTTCATACTGGGATACTTGCGCGCGAAGAACTTTTTGCCAGCCTCCAACTGCTCGCCAACCCCCTGTTCAGGTTCACAATAGGCAGGATTAAAGCTGCGATTGTTGCAATAGGTGCAGCCCCCTAACCCCGTATGCCCATCTCTCGTGGGACAAGTAAAGCCCGCATTAACCGATAGTTTCTGCACTTTGAAGGGGAATTGGCTCCTCATCCAGTTCCCAAAATCATTATATGGTAGTTGCATTGTTCGTCTTTTTGTAGTGGTAGGCAACAACAATTGCTCGCCTTTGGTTTGCAAAAGTACGGATTTTTAATTATCTTTGTCCGCAATTACGACTAAAAACATTCAATCATGAAAAAAGTGATCATATCGTGTATGGCCTTTCTCTTGTCGCTGTCCAGCGTTTCGGCGGCTGGAACGCTCGACTTGAAAAAGATTACCGACGGTACGTTCGCCCCAGAGTACATCAGCGGCATCAAACCCATTGCGGGCACCGACCTCTACGCGCAGATAAGTGACGACGGGCAACGCATCGTACGCTATTCGTTTAAGACAGGCAAACAGGTAGACGTTCTGTTCGACGTGAACAACACGCAAGGGCAAAAGGTGAAGTCGTTCGACAGCTACATTCTTTCGCCCGACGGCACACGCATACTTATTTGCACCAACTCGAAAAAGATTTATAGGCGCACCTTCAAGGCCACCTATTATATATATACTGTGGCATCGCGCCGACTAGACAAGCTATCCGACGGCGGCCCACAGCAAAATCCCACGTGGTCGCCCGACAGTAGACAGGTGGCTTTCGTGCGCGACAACAACATATTCTTGGTGAAACTGCTCTACGACAATGCCGAAAGCCAAGTTACCAAAGACGGAAAGCTAAACGAAGTGATTAACGGCGTGCCCGATTGGGTAAACGAAGAGGAGTTCGGCGTTAGCAGTTCGTTGGTGTTTAATGCCGACGGAACCATGATTTGCTGGGTGCGCTATGACGAGAAAAACGTGAAAACCTTCGCCTTGCAGATGTATCAAGGGCAATATCCCGCACACAAGGAGAACCTAAATTACCCTTCTTCCTTCGAATACAAGTACCCGAAGGCAGGCGAAGACAACGCCAAAGTGTCGGTATGGAGTTTCGACATTAAGTCGCGACAAACCAGAAAGCTAGATGTGCCATTGGATGCTGACGGCTATATACCGCGAATTAAGACCACCAACAATGCCGACATGATACTTGTTTACACCATGAACCGCCACCAAGACGTGCTGAACGTATATACGGTGAACCCCCGCAGCACCGTTGCACAGCTGTTGGTAAGAGAAAAAGGAGACAAGTATGTGAAAGAAGAGGCCATCGCCAACATATCGGTTTACAACAATAGCTTTCTACTTCCAAGCGACCGAGACGGCTACATGCACCTATACCTATACGACATGGGCGGAAAGCAGATACGCAAGATAGGCGACGGAAACTACGACATCACCCAAGTTTACGGCTATGACGAGCAAACGGGCGACGTATTTTACCAAGCAGCTGTGCCCACCGCGCACGACAGACAGGTGTTTGTGAACTACAAAAACGGAAAAACTGAGTGTTTAACAAAGCAAGAAGGCTGGAACAACGCCATCTTCTCGGGCGACTTGAAGAACTTTATCAACACGTGGAGCAATGCCACCACGCCTTACACCTTCACGCTATGCGATGCCCGCGGAAAAGTTATATCCACATTGCTGGATAACAAACAACTCGTTGCCAAATACAAGCAAGAAGGACTTTCCGAGCCCGAATTCTTCTCGTTTACAACAGGCGATGGCGTAAAGCTAGACGGTTGGATGGTTAAACCTGCCAACTTCTCCCCATCAAAGAAATACCCCGTCATCATGTTCCAATACAGCGGACCGGGCAGTCAGCAAGTAGTAAACTCGTGGGGCATTGGCTCGATGGGGCAAGGTGCACTCTTCGACAGGTACTTGGCCCAAGAAGGCTTTATCGTTGTATGCGTGGATGGGCGCGGAACAGGCGGCAGAGGTTCGGCTTTCGAGAAGTCCATCTACCTGCAATTGGGCAAATTAGAGTCGCAAGACCAAGTGGCAACGGCCCGCTATCTCGCCTCACTACCCTACGTAGATGCCAACAACATCGGCATTTGGGGTTGGAGTTTCGGCGGTTTCAACACGCTTATGAGCATGAGTTCGGGCGACAACGTCTTCAAGGCAGGCGTTTCGGTGGCTCCCCCCACTTCATTCCGCTACTACGACACCATCTACACCGAGCGATACATGCGTACGCCCAAAGAGAATGCCAAGGGATACGACGACAACGCCATGTCGCGCGCCCACAATTTGCATGGAGCTTTGCTCATTTGCCACGGCTTGGCAGACGACAATGTGCATCCGCAAAACACCTTCGAGTATGCAGAATCGCTTGTTCAGGCCGACAAAGACTTCAAAGAGTTGTATTACACCAACCGCAACCATAGCATCTATGGCGGCAACACACGCAACCACTTGTTGCGCCAGATAACCAATTTCTTTAAGGAACAACTGAAATAACCTCGGTTCATCCACCCCAAAAAGCCCCAAACCCTTCTGCTAAGGAAAGGTTTGGGGCTTTTCCGTATAAAACCAGTTACGCCATAGCATAACATCATCCACGCCATTGCATAACATCATCCATGCCATTGCATAACACCAGTCACGCCATAGCATAACACCAGCCATGCCGTTACATTGCATTAACCACGCCAATGCGCAACATTGACCACACCATTAGCACCTGGCTAGCACGCCGCATTTTGCTTTACCACCGCAAGCTAGCAAACGTTTCTCGCCTAGGCTTGTTGCGGATTAAGGCTTGTTTTTTACCCAGCCTTGTTCACCTTCTTGCACTTGCCAGAAAACTCTTGCACCTCAATCTTGATGATTTCCGAACGATGAAACGATGCCTGCGTGTACTTCTCGCCCAGCTGTTTATGTTCGGGCGATAGCTTGTTGATAAGCAGGTGCAAGGCTTTCATGCGCTCGTCTTCGTCCAATCCCGTTCGGGCTAGGCCATAAATCACCACACTTTCGTATTCGGTGGTGAAATTAGCGGGCAACAAGTTAACGTCGCCCACAATGCAAAGGCACACATGCGGGTTCTTGGCTATGGCCCTTAACTTCTTACCTTCGGGTGCGCAATGCACATATAACGTGTTCTCGCCATCCCAAACATGGTTTACGGGGATGGCATACGGCATGCCTTCCTCGTCTGTCATCGAAAGAACGCCATATTCGGCACCCTCTATCAGCTCTATGGCGCGTTGCTCGGTCAACAGTCGGTCGCGCCTTCTTACATGGTCGTTATTGTATTTCATAACTTCTTCTTTAATGGCAAAATTAAGTATTTTTTGCCACAATAACCCATAACATTTCATGGTTTATGCGGTTAAAGTGGGTTAATTGCCTTAACTTTGCAGCTAGTTAAACTGCGTATGGGTGGGCCGCCCCCTCGTTCCCTCCCCCATCCATGCCCAAATCACAGCTGCACAATGACAGAAATACACCCCATAGCCCATTTTCGTTCGCCTTTCAGCTCAAAGTTTGGCATACCCAAACAAAGCGGATTGGTACAAGACGTGCGCGGACAAATTGTTTTCGAACCCGCTTATCGCTCGAAAGACGCCTTGCGTGGGTTAGACGAGTTCGACTATCTTTGGCTTATTTGGCACTTTTCGGCCAACAAACACGCACCCAACAGCCTTGTCGTTCGTCCGCCATTGCTAGGCGGAAACACCAAGATGGGCGTGTTTGCCACACGTTCGCCCTTCCGTCCTAACGGCTT